>NZ_JAVXKG010000038.1:0-26853 GCF_036647415.1 Algoriella sp. | reverse complement strand
TATATTTTAGGAGTTGGATTGTCTTTTGTTAATCCATTATTTAGTATAATAATTTATTTCCTAATTCCACTTTTATGGTTATTACCAAATCGTAAAATAGAGAAAAATTTGAGTTAATTGTAATTCATTTTTATAAAATATAATAGAAATAGTCTCTTAAAATTAATTGTTTTAAGAGACTATTTTTAAAAAAAAACAGTTATTCTAGTGTTAATTTATTCAATAAATATTGATTTATCCAATCAGGAATTAATTCGTTGTGAATGATAATTTCATCATCTTTTTTCTCTAAAATCAAATCACGATTCTGATTAGAATTATCTAAAATAAATGCACGATCAGCTTTCATAAAAGCTTCATATAATAAATCTAAACATTTGTAATAACGGCTAATAATTTTATCTTCATTTACAGCATGTCCTCCTTTTTCAACTCTATTTTTTACACGTTGAATATTTATTCGAGGATCCTGTGTACAAATGAAATAAAGATACGTTTTGAAACCTTCTGTTTTTGCTTTTTCTAGAAATTCTACTTTAGAATGATGTGACATAACAGTTTCAAAAGAAAAAGTAGATTTATTTTTAAGTAATAATTCTCTAAAAAATTCGGCAATGAATGAAGCATGATAACTATTAATAGCTTGCTTGCAAGTTAAAATATTATCAGTAATTGTAATTTTAGAAAAAGCTTCAAGCTTAAATCGGGAATCTTCTATAAGTTTAGACTGAAATTGATTCCATTCGCTATTTGTAACAATTTTTGGCAAATAATCTTTACAATTAATAAAAGATTGGTTTCTCAATTTTGCTTCAATAACATCTGCATTAATTGAAAAACCAATATTGTAATTTTCTGTAATAAAATTTATCAATGTAGATTTTCCAGAACCATTTGGACCACCATACATTCTAAACCGTTTCACATTCATTATTTAATTTTGTAACGTCCTTTCTGAATTTTTTTTGTTCCAAATTCTGGTTTACCTAATTTTTCTTCAGATCCGTCTGCATTAATCTTTATTAATTGCTCACGACGTACTGTCAAATAAGATAATCCTAAAGCTTTGTTTATTGTAATAGCTTCTTTACTACCTTTTCGTTGAGCATTTCGTAAGTCTTGAATAGTAATTTCAACCATAAAATATAATTTTAAATAAAGTTACGACTATTTTATTAATTCTACAGTAAATATTTTTCTATCGATAAGTTTTCATCAGCGCCCCATTCAGACCAAGAACCATCATATACTTTTATGTTATCAAACCCAGCAATTTTAGAAGCGGTAATTCCAGATCTGCAAGTAAAGATCTTATTTTGGTTATCATTATTACCTATTTCTCCAGGTTGGATGAGTGAGAACTTTCAGTCTCCATTACCAGTTACGCTTTACGGTTTTATGATTATTCAGAAAGTTACCATAAAAAAAGAAGGAAAATTACTTAATTTTTTTAACTCCTAAAATATCTATTGATTCATAGCCAAAATATTTATCATACCATTTTAAAGGTTCCGTTTTAATAATTTTCTTTTTGTATTCATAGGGAGAAATTAATAATTGAATTGAATCTCCTTCTTCTATATTTTTATATTTTATTGAGTCTTTGTCTAATGAAAAGTCAAAAGGAATATTATATTTTAGAACAATAGTATTACTCACACCTCTATTATAATTTATTTTTTTTACTTTATCATTTAATTGAATATACCCATTTTCTTGTATGGATTTATTTTGTAAACTACTAATTTTATGATTGATTAAGCTTAAAAAAGTAATATAGACAATAAAGGGAGAAAAACACAAAAAATTATACAAATAAAATTTCCAAGATTTTTTGTGAAAAATATTTTTAGAAATATTCTTTGTAATAAAATTTATAGTATTTGAATTGTTTATATCATCCTCTAAAAATCCAAATTGTTTATCATCAAAATAAATATTTAAATATTCTTTATCCTTGATATAATTATAATCATAAAAGACATCATCTAATTGATAAATCTTCCATCGATTAAATATGTGAGATTTAGATTTGATATATTTATCATGTATTTCAAACAATCCAACAGACATTGTTTTCTGGTAAATGTAAAAACCAAGAATAAAACAGTAAAGGAATAATATAACTCCTAAATTAAAATTAATCTTCTTAATGATTATACAAGCTATAATTATGAAGAAGATAACATTAAAAATAATTATTCCATACTTTAATAGTTGATATAAAAGTAATTTAGATTCATCATAATTTTTATAAATTAACATTTTTAAATTTAAGTATTAATTTTGTTATTCTATCGGTAAGTTTTCGTCAGCGCCCCATTCAGACCAAGAACCGTCATATACTTTTATGTTATCAAAACCAGCAATTGTAGAAGCGAAGGCTAGGATAGAAGCGGTAATTCCAGATCCGCAAGTAAAGATATTTTCGTTTGTAGAATTGGTTAGTTTCTCAAATATACTTTTCAATTCAGTTTTAGATTTTAAAGTTGTTCCATCCAAAACATTTTCAAAAAATAAATTCTTCGAATTTGGTATATGTCCGCTTCGCAAACCTTGCCTTGGCTCGGGAGAAGTACCATTGAAACGCCCTTCTGATCGAGCATCTATAATAGTTTTGTTTCTATCGTTTATTGAATTTAACATAACTTGTATGTCTGCAAACCAATCTTCCTGAAAATCAGCTGTAAAATCTCCTTTTTTTGTTGATTGAAAATAGATGGAATTTGTTTCAAAATTATTTTCAATCCAACTTGGTAAACCTCCATCCAAAACATATACATTATTGTATCCCATTGTTTTAAACATCCACCAAACACGCGGACTTGAATAAACGCCCCAACGATCGTAACATACAATAATCGAATCTTGATTAATGCCTAAATTTTGAGCTTCATCGGAAAAAGTTTTTTCATTAACCAATGTATGTGGAAGATTTACAGTATGGTCAGAAAATTTACCTTCTAAATCAAAAAAACGTGAATTTGGAATTAATTCTAATTTTTCATTTTGAAGTGATTGTCCAACTTTATCAATCGTACAATCTAAAATAATTAAATTTTGAAGTGATAAATTATCGTGTAATTCTTTTACTGTAATTAATGATGATGAGAAATTCATATTGATTGTATTTTGATTGATAAAAATAAAAAAACGCCATCAATAAATAATTATTAATATGAGAATTATTGTATTTTTAAATAAAATAATAGGAAAATACATGAATGTTTGGAAAAGTATTGAGAAAGGAGATAGTAAAATAATTGCTTATTTAAATAATACGATATATAAAGGAAATCCTAAAGAGAGTGAATTAGAATCTATTTTTAGAAAATTAAAAACTGGAGATACGCAAAATTTAAATCTTTTTGAAATTAACCAATCTGTATTGAAGGAAGTCAGACTAGATGAAAGAAAGGAGTGTATACAAATCTTTTTTGGTCAAAATTCATACGAAGAATTGAAAATAAAAAATAAAGAAATAAGGAATGAAATTTATAATTATTTGAGTGAAAATATTCCAAATAGTAAGAAAATTACAAAACATTATTCTAAAATTGAATCAGGAAAAAAAGCTTTGTACGCATTTTTCGTTATACTTATTTTTTTTATTTGGTCTTCTTATTTAGCATTAGATATTGAAAATGGAGCTGAATATGAAGTCTCAGGAAGTGGACATTCTATTGCTGGTATTGTATTAGGTATAGGATTATTAGGTATTAATACTATATTATTTATATTTATTCCATTATTAATAATATCAATTTTAAGTTTTTTTATAAATACAAGAAAGCCTAAAATAGTTCATAAAACTATTGTAATTCGATAATGAAAAACGCTGTCAATTATTGACAGCGTTTTTCATTTTATTTTGTACAGTTTATTTCTGATTGATAACCTCTGTTACAGGTTTTCCAATATTTCCGTTTGGCTCTTCGATATGCAATAAAGCAGAAATAGTAGGAGCGATGTCTGTCATATGAACAGGATTGTTATTTTTTCCATGTTTTATTCCCCAACCCATTAATACAAAAGGAATATGCGCGTCATAAGATCCCCAAGTACCGTGTGTTGTTCCACCACTATTTTGTTTACCGCCATACCATTGTGGCTCTAAAATATAATTTATTGCACCACTTCTTTTATAATTATATCCATTTATCATACGCTCTTTTATAAGTGCAGGAATAGAAGCCTCGCCAATTTTATCCATATCAGCAACAAAAGAAACACCATTAACTTTTCGCATAAATTTTACGATTTCGTCTTTAATTTCTTCTTCGTCTAGTTTATTTTGCTCGATAATTTGATAATTTAAATGAACTTGATAATTTGTTAATGAACGTACAATATCAGCAATTTTGAATTCTTCTTTCAATTTTTCATTTAATCCTTTTTTTACTTCTCCTGTTGGGAAATAGCCAGCATTTCCTTTTTTATCTTGAAAATATTTAGGATTATGAGCTCCACCATGATCAGCCGTTAAGAAAACTAAGTAATTTCCTTTACCAACTTTTTTGTCTAAATGATTAAATAATTCTTCTAAATCATTGTCTAAACGCAAGTAAGTATCTTCAGCCTCTATTGTATTTGGCGTAAATTGATGTCCAACATAATCTGTAGAAGAAAAACTAACAGCTAAGAAATCTGTAATTCCTGCTTGGTTTTGACCTAAATTTTCGTTGTCAATAATTTCTATTGCAAGATCTTTTGTTAAAGAATTTCCGAAAGGTGTAGAACGAATTAATCCTAAACCATTCTCTTTTTTAAGCGCTTTCAAATCATAAGGAAATTCACTTTTTGTTAATCCTTTATAATTTTCGCGGTATGGATTTCCATCTTTTTCACTTTGTACATAAGTTTCTATCGGATAAAGTGTATTCCATTTATCTAAATATTTTTCAGTCAGTTTTTTATCATTGAATTTTTGTAACCATTTTGGTAATTCATTCATATAAAAAGAGCTCGAAACCCATTTACCAGATTCTCCTTCAAACCAAAAAGCAGCGTCAGCAAAATGACCAGCAGGTAAAATTCCTCCACGATCTTTCAATGATATTCCGAATACTTTCGAACGAAAATTTGTTGCTAATTTTAATTGATCTGTAACTGTAGAAGTTAACAAGTTTTTTGGAGACATTTTTCCTGCTTTACTTGTTGTTCCAACACCATTTACAGCATCATCTTGCGTACAATACATTTCTTGACCAGTTGCTTGAATGATAAAATCATTTCCTGCAATTCCATGTATCGCAGGTACAGAACCTGTATAAATAGTACTATGACCAATTGCTGTATAAGTAGGCAAATAAGGTATATAAGTATTTTCGTTGCTAAAACCTTCATTTAACATACGATTAAAACCTCCTGACGAATAACGATCTTGATAACGATAAAGATAATCCCATCGCATTTGATCCACTACAACTCCAACTACTAATTTAGGACGGCTTACTTCTTGTTGTGCATAAAGCGAAAAGCTAGCAAATAGTCCTAAAACACTTAAAAAAGTTTTATTAAATTTCATTTTAAAAAATTTTACAACACAAATGTAATGATTAAAATTTTGGTGTAATTTTAAATAACAATTAAAAAAATCATTAAATTAAACAAACCATAAAAAAAATAAAAATGAGTGCACAACCCGTAATTATAAAAGAAATTTTTGACGCTCCAATAGATAAACTTTGGTTCGCATTAACAAATAAAGAGGCTTTTGATAAATGGTATTTTGACATTGATAAATTTGAACCAATTGTAGGATTTGAGTTTCAATTTTATGGTGGTTCTTATTTACATCGGTGTAAAATAGTTGAAATAGATACCAATCAAAAAATTGCGTATACTTGGAAATATCCTATTTACGAAGGAGATTCTTTGGTTACGTTTGAATTGAAAGAAATTGAAGATATTTTAGGAAATCAAACCCAATTGATTTTGACACATGAAGGTGTAGAAACTTTTCCACCTGATGATCCAAATTTTTCAAGAACAAGTTTTGAAGCTGGTTGGAATGAAATTACCCGAATTAGTCTAAAAAATTATATTGAAGGAAATTTAAACGAAGAATCTAAAGTAGAATAAAAAAAGGAGCTTCGTCAAGCTCCTTTTTAATTTTTTCAATAACAGTATATATTATTTCTTGAATAATACTGTGATACCCTCTTGATTTGGTAAAATCGGGCGAGGTTCTTCTGCTGTTATTATTCCAGCTTTTTCTTTTCTTAAATTCGCAAGCCACATTGGTATCCATGAAATAGCCATCGTTGCAAAAAAGATGATACCCCAGAATCCACATAAAGCGACTGTTAAAAATAATAAGAAACCTAAAAATTGAATCATGATTTTATTTTTATGAACAACAAATTTACTAAATAAAATTTATAGAAATACTAACAATAATCACTTTTCTTTCAAGAAACGATTTCTTAAATTTGTAGTAATTAATTATACTAAATAATAAAAAATATACCAAAATGGAATACAGAATTGAGAAAGACACCATGGGGGAAGTAAAAGTTCCTGCAGAAAAATATTGGGGTGCACAAACAGAACGTTCTCGTAATAATTTTAAAATTGGACCAGCTGGTTCTATGCCAAAAGAAATTGTAGAAGGTTTTGCTTACTTAAAAAAGGCGGCTGCTTATGCAAATGCTGAATTGGGTGTTTTATCAACAGAAAAACGTGATGCAATTGCAGCAGTTTGTGATGAAATTTTGGAAGGAAAATTAGACGATCAATTTCCATTAGTTATTTGGCAAACGGGTTCTGGTACACAATCTAACATGAATGTGAACGAGGTTGTTGCAAACCGTGCACAAGTTTTGGCTGGTTTCAAAATTGGCGAAGGAGAACCAGTTCTTAAAGCGAACGATGATGTAAATAAATCTCAATCTTCTAACGATACTTTTCCAACAGGAATGCACATCGCGGCATACAAAGCTGTTGTAGAAGTTACAATTCCTGGTGTTGAACAATTACGTGATACTTTAGCTAAAAAATCTGCTGAGTATATGAACGTTGTTAAAATTGGTCGTACACATTTAATGGATGCAACTCCTTTAACTTTAGGACAAGAATTATCGGGTTATGTAGCGCAATTAAACTACGGTTTAAAAGCTTTACGTAATACTTTAGAGCATTTATCTGAAGTTGCTTTAGGTGGAACTGCTGTTGGTACAGGTCTTAATACACCAGATGGTTATGATGTTACGGTAGCAAAATATATTGCAGAATTTACAGGTTTACCATTTGTAACGGCTGAAAATAAATTTGAAGCTTTAGCTGCTCACGATGCAATTGTAGAAACTCATGGAGCTTTAAAACAATTAGCAGTTTCGTTAAACAAAATCGCGAATGATATTCGTATGTTAGCATCTGGACCACGTTCGGGTATTGGAGAGATTCATATTCCAGAAAATGAGCCAGGATCTTCTATCATGCCAGGAAAAGTAAATCCTACGCAATGTGAGGCTTTAACTATGGTTGCTGCGCAAGTAATGGGTAACGATGTTGCAATTACAATTGGTGGAACGCAAGGTCATTATGAATTGAATGTTTTCAAACCATTAATGGCAGCTAATTTCTTACAATCAGCAATTTTATTAGGAAATGCTTGTGTTTCTTTTGACGAACATTGTGCACAAGGTATCGAACCAAATTATGCGCGTATCGAAGAATTAGTAAACAACTCATTGATGTTAGTTACAGCTCTTAATACAAAAATTGGTTACTACAAAGCTGCAGAAATTGCGCAAACAGCACATAAAAATAACTCAACACTAAAAGAAACTGCAATTGCATTAGGATATGTAACTGCGGAAGAATTTGATGAGTGGGTAAAACCAGAAGAAATGGTTGGTTCTTTGAAATAAGAATTAAATCTAAATAATAATTTGAAAGAAAGAGATTGTGAAAATAATCTCTTTTTTTTATACATAAAAGTTAAAATTAGGAAAAAGTACTTTTTGCAAGTGGAAAAATTGTAAATTTGTGGAAAGTTTAAAATTATGACAACCGTTAAACTAAAAAGCTACAAACAAATCATTGATGAAATTCCTGAAGTAAGAGATTTTACTAATGTATATTTTTATGTTAATCAATATAATATAGATCAAAAATATATTCATTTTTTAGATGAATTATCTGGTTTAAAAGACGAAATTATTTCGAAATGGTTAAATATTACAACACGTACATATCGCAATTATAAAACAAAAGATGTATCTCTTAAAGATAATACAAAAGAACAAATTGTATTGTTAATTTCGCTATACAAACATGGTTTAGATGTTTTTATGACAAAAGAGGATTTTGAACATTGGTTAACAACGCCTAATATTTTGCTAGATAATAAAGCACCAATGGATTTTTTAGATACTGTTTCGGGTTTAAAATTTATTGATAATAGGTTGACTGCTATGGAGTTTGGAGAAAACGTATAATTATGCTTGTCTATAATATTCGTAAAGCAAAGTATGCGCAGTCGTTACAAGCCTCTGGAGTTGCCAATAGATGGAATAAAAACGATGAATTTGTTATTTATACGGCAAGTTCACGTGCATTATCTACCTTAGAATTGGTTGTGCATAGAAATTATATCAACATAGACAATTCGTATAAATTATTGGTGATAGAATTAGATTGTGAAGAAACTGAAATAATGGATATTTCTAAAACTAAATTACCTAAAAATTGGCAATCTGTAGAAGCATATCCAAAATTACAAGAAATAGGTTCTAAATGGTATCAAGACTTTAAGTTTTTGGCAATGAGAGTTCCTTCTGCAATTATTCCGAAAGAGTTTAACTACCTCATCAATACAAAACATCCTAATTTTTCTGAAAAAGTGAAAATTTATGAATTAGAAATTTATGAATGGGATAATAGATTGTTATGAGATTACCATAAAATTACAATTTTTTGCCACTAATTCCTGTTGAACAACCTCCAAAATAGCTATCCAAATTTACTTTTAGATTGTGTCGCTCAAATATTTCTTTCACTTTTTCGCTATCACCAAAATTCTGAGTATAAATCCATAACATCTTATAATTATCAGGATTTCCTAAAAATATTTTTCCTAAAATTGGAATTATTTTTCCTAAATAAAAACGATAAAAATAGAGTAGAAATTGACTTTTGGGCTTTGATACTTCTACAAAACTAAATTTTCCATTTGGTTTTAATATTCGATTCACTTCTTTTGCTAAAATTTCTAGTTGCTCATTATTAAAAGTTTTCAAACCATAAGCACAAGAAATTATATCATAATAGTTTGATTTTAAATTATTATTAAGCATATCTTCACAACGTAAATCAAGATTATCTTCAAAAACTTTTTGTTTCTTTTTATAAGATTGGGAAATCATTTCTTCCGAAAAATCTAAAGCGTGGAAATTAGCATTTGGGAAATTATTTTTTAAAAATGTCCAATTTTCTCCTAATCCAGAAAGTAAATCAATAACATTGAGATTTTCATCTGACTTTCCTAATTTGTCTAAGAACTGCTTTCTCCAACGAATAGAAAATCCAAAAGAAGTTATATAATTCATTCTTTCATAAGAACTTGACATTTGGTTGAATAGTTTCTTAACAAACTCTGGTTCGTAAATATTGTTCATGTATTTAATAATAAAAATAAACTTACAAATATTCTTTTTATACAAAGAATAAATCTTTCAAGGATTAAGATAAAAGTCACAAATGCGCGGTTCAAAATATGCTGAACTTTGTACTTAATTAATCAGTAATTATTTAATTCAAAAAAGATGAAAGTACTATTGTTTTTACTCTCTATGGAAGTCTTCAGTTCTTGTGGAACATCAGATGATTCCATATCAAAAGAAGCCGTTATGATACAGGAAAATATAATTGAACTTGTTTCAAAAAATGATATTGAGGCAGTTAAAAATGCATTAGAAAATGGTGCTAACGTAAATGCACAAGACAAAAATAAACGTAATATTTTATTATTGGCTACGATGAATAAACAAATTGCAATGGCTAAACTATTAGTAGAAAAAGGTGCTGATGTTAATATGCAAGCGGATAATCAAGATAATGCTTTTCTATATGCTGGTGCAAGTGGACAAACGGAGTTAGTAAAATTATATCTGGTTCATGGCGCTCTCTTTGATTTGTTTAATCGTTATAATGGTACTGCCTTAATTCCTGCTTGTGAACGTGGTCACGTAGAAACGGTAAGATTACTTGCAAATACAAAAGATTATCCTATAGATCATATTAATCGTTTGGGATGGACAGCGCTGATGGAAGCTGTCGTATTAGGCGATGGATCTAAAAAATATCAAGAAATAGTACAAATCTTGAAAGATGCTAGTGCAAATCTTCAAATTCCAGATAGTAATGGCGTTACCGCTCTTCAACATGCTAAAAACAAGAATTTTAACGAAATCGTGAAAATATTATCTCAATAAAAATGGAAAACAAAACATCATATCGTTTAAAAAATGTATTACTTGAAACAGGTTTTGAGTATAATGATCAAGAAATCATCAAAACAAAAACAGATTTATTCTGTATTGATATAGAGAATGGTCAGATAAAAAACATCAAACCGAATGAACCCAATAGTACAGCAATCGATGCGAAAGGTTATTTGATGTTGCCAGCTTTTAAAGACATGCATGCACATTTAGATAAAATGCTTTTCGGATTACCTTGGCAAGCAGTTTCTTCGAAAAGAAGAACTGTAAAAGATATGATTGCTTATGAGCAAAAGATGATTCCAGAATGGTTAAAAACTTCGGTGGAAAGAACAGAAAAAATGATTGATTTTGTACAAGGATACGGTACAGCATATATTCGTTCGCATTTTAATGTTGATCCAACTTCTGGTCTGAATTCTTTGAAACATTTAGAAAAAGCATTACAAAATAAAAAAACATCGATTACTGCCGAACTGGTTGCATTTCCACAACATGGTTTGTACTACACAGATACATTGCCTATTTTAAAGGATGTAGCAAAGATGGATTCGGTAGCATATATTGGTGGAGTAGACCCTTATTCTTTGGATGGAAGCATAGAAAAACCAATGGAGCAGATAACACAACTTGCGATAGATAATAACAAAGGAATTGATCTTCATCTTCATGAAATGGGCGAAAGTGGAATGAACACAATTCAATATCTAATTGATAAAACAGAAGAAAATCCACAACTCCGCGGTAAAGCTTTCGTAAGTCATGCTTTTGCTTTGAGTGCCTTAAATGAAACTGAAACTGAAAAAATAGCAGAAAAATTGGCGCATGCAGGAGTAGGTATTGTATCATCTGTTCCTTTTGGAAATATGATTATGCCAATTCCAACGCTTCGAAAACATGGTGTAGAAGTATTAATCGGAAATGATAATATTCAAGATCATTGGAATACTTTCGGATCTGGAAATATGCTTCAAAAAGCAAATCTTATAGCAGAATTATATGGTTATGAAACAGAATGGGAATTATCTAGAACATTAGCTTTTGCTACGCGTTATAAACTTCCTTTGAATGACAATGGAAATCAACAATGGCCAAAAGTTGGAGATGAAGCGAACTTGGTATTTGTTGACGCAAGCTGTTCGGCAGAAGCTGTTTCACGTATTTCATCTATAAAATCATTGATTCACAATGGTAAGATAGTTTTTTAGTTATAAATTATTCAAGCTTTGTAATAAATAGAACAAAAGCATTGAAGTTATTATGTATAGTTTTGTTTTAAACAAATTAAATATATATGAAAACATTTAAAAAAATCACGTTATCACTTTTGATTGCATTTTGTACTTCTCTAATTTTTAGTTGTACAAATGATGATGATAGTGTAGAACCAATCTTAACTCCAAGCGAAATTTTAGCGAGCACACCTTGGGAAACTACTAATGCAAAAAACAATAAAAATGAGAATGTAGTATTAGCCGATCCTAATGTGTCTAATTTTGTAGGTTTTGCTTATTTTAAGTCTAACGGTACATTTACGATGTATAATTTGGATAATTCTCCTAAAATGAAAGGAGATTGGTCAGTTTCAGCTGATGGAAAAACTAGAACTATTGTAGCTAAAAATGATGCAGGAACTGTCTTATTTACACGTGTTGTAGATATTACAGTCTTAACAAAAAAGGAATTTACTTACAGAATTTATCCGAATAATGACGATAAAACGGTATACTCCGATATTATTCATACGCCAACAACACATCAAGAACCAAAATAGGAACTTATTTAGTATAATATTTATTTAATATGGTTTAACGTGTAAAACTTACATGTTAAACCATATTTTTTTTATAAATTCCCAAAGAATGCAGTATAACAAGATGTTTTAGAAAGATGAACTTACATACCGACAACAAATATGTACCTATTATTGGAATTCAGGAATTCAGAGAAGGGCAGACTGCCGGAAGAAAAGAACTACTTTACAATGAACTTCATGGAGAACGACATATTAGTAAACCTCATAAACATGATTTCTTTATCATCGTTTTGTTCGAGCAAGCAAAAGGTACTCATAATATAGATTTTCAAGATTATGAAATCGGAAATAAGCAAGTGCATATTTTATTTCCAGGTCAAGTTCATAAATGGAATATAATGCCCGATACTACAGGTTATCAATTGATGATTGATAAAGCTTTTTTTGATCGTTTTTCATCATATTTCCGTTTTTCGTTTACAGATTATACGAATCATCCCGTTATTGCTCTATCAGACCATAATTTTGATCTTTTAAAATATGAGTTTGATGCTATAAAAGATGAATTAAAAGCGACTGATTCCCTTCAAGATATAATTAGTACGAGAGCAGCTGTAATAGCAGCTATTGTTAGTAAGGCGGCTGAGAAAATTTTTACAGGAGCAAAAATTTATCAATCAAATCCAAGATTAGCAAAATTTAATATGCTAATAGATCAGTTTTTTAAAGAGGAAAAATCAGTTACTTTTTATGCAGAAAAGCTTAATATATCTGCTAATTATCTTAATATACTTTGTAAGAAAAATCTAAATTTATCTGCTACTCAATTGATTCAACAACGAATATTATTAGAAGCTAAACGATTACTTCAGTCTACAGATCTTTCTATTAAAGAAATTGCTTTTGAACTGGGTTTCGTCGATCACGCTTATTTTTCTAATTTTTTCAAAAGTCAAACAAGTATAACGCCTACAAAATTTAGAGAAGAGTAGTAAGATATATTTTTACAATTGTTCTAACTTTATTTGATAAAATATAATGGCTTGTAAAATTTCTTCGTAAGCTGCACGTTTCAGAATACTACTTACTGTACTTTGGCTTTTTAATTCTAATAATTTTGCCAATTGTTTTTGATTAAGATTTTGATTGAGATAAGCAATTCTAAAATATTCTGCCATCTTTTCAGTCCAATTATGTAGAATAAAAGTCAACAAATCAACCACAGTTTTTAATTCTTGATTAATCCTTTCGTTTGGTGTTTTTATAGACAACGTAGATTTTTTTAACTCCTTAAATTGTTCGGTAGAATAGGAGAACGCCACACCTTTAGAGGCAGTTATTTCTTCTGAAAGAGTATCAGTTTCTCCAACGCCAATTGCTATTCGTGCATCTAATGGTTTTATGGCTTTTAGTGTTGCTTTTATTAATAAAGAAAATTCTAAAGCCTTGTTTGCATCAATTATTAATTGAAAATGATCCGTATCATAAATCTGCCAATCTTTAGGATCTTTACCAATTGTATTAAAAAGTTTATGTAATTCTTTTATCCAAATTTCAGATTCAACTTCACGAGAATTAATCACATCTCCTGTAATAATTGCTTTCATAGGTTTATCAATTCAAAATCGAATATACAATAAAATCGACTAATTCTTTCTAAATTATAATTTTAGAAGAATTAGCCGATTTATTATTCAAAACCTCTTGTGCCTTTTGAATTAAAATTCGTCAGTTCGAGTGATTTTTAGAAATGAAATGAATAAAAATTGTATCGAGAATAGAATTTTATCTTCTAAAACCTTATTCTCGATACAAAATTCTTACAGAATTTCACTCGAATTGACGGTTTTATTACTAAAATTAGCAAAATGTACAACAGGTTATTACTGAATCTTTTTATCTATATTTTTTTATATTTCAAGAATAAACTATTTGTAACAACACTTACACTACTTAGTGCCATGGCAGCACCTGCAAGCATAGGATCTAACAAAAATCCGTTGAAAGGATATAAAACTCCCGCAGCAATCGGAATTCCGATTATATTGTAAATAAATGCCCAAAATAAATTTTGATGAATTGTTTTGACAGTTTGTTTTGATAGATTTATTGCGTGATCAATTTTTGTTAAATCTCCACCAATCAACGTAATTTCGGCTACATCTATTGCAATATCAGAACCATTTCCCATTGCAATACTTACATCTGCTTGTGCCAAAGCTGCACTATCATTAATTCCGTCACCAACCATTGCAACAACTTTTCCTTTCTTTTGTAAATCTTTGATAATATCCATTTTATCATTTGGTAATGCATTTGCTACAACATGATCTATGCCTACTTGTTTTGCAATAGCATTTCCAGAAAATTCGTTATCACCAGTTACCATCCAAACCTCAATTCCTTTTTCATGAAAAGATTGAATTGCTTCTATAGATGTTGATTTTATTTGATCTGAAATTCCAATCAAAGCCAACACTTTTTCATCATCTCCAAAGAAAGAAATGGTGTAATTTTTATTTGAAAATGAATCAATCAATTGATTAACTTCATTGGTTTTCTGAATATTTAATTCATCAATCCAACCAACTTTACCAACGTAATAATTTTTATTATTATAATTCGATTTCAGACCTTTACCTGAAATATCTTCAACATTTAAATGAAGTAAATTAACTTCATCGCCTAAAAAATCTGTAATTGATTTTGCAAGAGGATGATGACTATTATTTTCTATTGTAAACAAGATGTCTTTAGCAGAATTATCTAACCAAATTAATTCCTGAACTTTAGGTTTTCCTTCGGTAATTGTTCCTGTTTTGTCTAAAATAATTGTATCAATTTTTTTGGCTAATTCTAAACTTTCAGCATTTTTTATTAAGATTCCATTTTCAGCACCTTTTCCCATTCCAACCATAATTGCAGTAGGTGTTGCTAAACCAAGTGCACATGGACATGCGATAACTAAAACTGTAATCATAGACAATAGTGCCATTGTAAAAGCATTTTCTTGACCTAATATTAACCATGTTACAAAAGTTAATAATGCTATTACGATAACAATCGGAACAAAAATTCCAGCAATTTTATCAACCAATTTTTGCACTGGAGCTTTACTTCCTTGCGCATTTTTTACAGATTGAATAATTTGTGCTAATAATGTCTGATTTCCAACTTTTAGCGCTTTGTATTGTATAGAAGATTGTTGATTGATTGTTCCTGAGAAAACTTCCGAGTTTATACCTTTTTCTACCGGAATTGGTTCTCCTGTTAAAGAACTTTCATCAATAAATGATTCTCCTTGAACTATTTTACCATCGACAGCTATTTTTTCTCCTGGTTTTGCTAAAATTAAATCTCCTATTTGAACATCTTCTATCTTTGTTTCAACTTGCTGATTATCTCGTAAAATAGTTACCGTATTTGGCTGTAAACCAATCAACTTTTTGATTGCTTCGGATGTATTTCCTTTGGCGCGTTCTTCTAATAATTTACCAATTAAGATAAAAACAATAATTAATCCAGCAGCTTCAAAATAGGGATGTGCGTGCAAACCTTTGCTGTGCCAATACTCTGGAAACAATGTATTGAAAACACTAAAAATATAAGCAACACTTGTACTTAGAGCTACTAAAGTGTCCATATTAGCAGATTTATTTTTAAGTTGTTTCCAAGCTCCAACAAAAAATTGTTGTCCAAAAATAAATAGAATAGGAGTGGACAACGCCCACATAATATAGTTTCCATACGGCATATCCATAAAAAACATACCAATAATAAAAAGTGGAAAACCAAAAATTAATGCATAAATGACTTTATTTTTTAGATCCTTGTATTTTTTTTCGTGTAATTGTTCTATTTCTTCATCTTGATTAATTTTTTCATCAATCATCAAATCGAAACCAACATTATTTAGTGTGTTTTTAAGTTTTTCTGGCGTAATCAAATTCGGAATAAATTCAATTTTTCCCATACCGTTTCCATAATTAACTTCTGCATTTACAACACCAATTTGTCTTTGTAAATTAGCTTGTGAACTACTTGCACAAGAAGCACAAGTCATGTTAAGTACAGGGTATGTTTTTTGAACAGTATTTATTTCAAACTTATTTTGTTTTAAAGCATCATAAACTTTTGGTAAAACTTTTGGTAATTTTTTGGCAGTAATAGAAATAGATTTTGTTTTTGAATCAACTATAAATTGTTCTAAATTCTCTATTTCGGCAAGTAATGTTTCAATTGTAGAAACATCTTTTTCTGTATTTAAATTAAGTATTGGAATACTAATATTTTGTGTGTCCATAAGTTTTAATTTTGTCGTACAAAGGTCTAGATTTTAAATGGCGATTGTTTTATACAATTTTCTAATTATCTTATATCTTTTTAAATTCATTACTTAAATTATATATTTAAGTAAAAATATTTATATAATTAAATTACAGCATGTTATTTATTCCTTCTTTGTAAGTTTTTAATGCTCTTTGTCTTGCAAATTGATGTTCTACAATTGGTGTAGGGTAGTCTAAATCGTTCAAATTCGGAATCCAATGATTAATATAAATTAACTCTTTATCAAACTTTTTGGTTTGTTCGTACGGATTAAAAATTCTGAAATAAGGAGCAGAGTCACAACCGCAACCAGCAGACCATTGCCAATTTCCATTATTTGCAGATAAATCATAATCTAATAATTTTTGAGCAAAATAACTTTCTCCCCAACGCCAGTCAATTAATAAATGCTTACAAAGAAAACTTGCTACAATCATTCGAACACGATTATGCATAAAACCAGTTTCGTTTAATTCTCGCATTCCTGCATCAACAATAGGGTAACCAGTTTCACCATTACACCATTTTGTAAATTCAATCTCATTGTTTCGCCATACAATATTTTCATACTTTTCTTTAAAGCATTTGGTTGTAACTTTTGGAAAATGAGCAAGAATCTGCATGAAAAATTCTCTCCAAATTAATTCATTTAACCATGTTTGATTATGATTTAAAGCATATTCAACACATTTTCTGACAGATATTGTACCAAAACGTAAGTGAACGCCTAAATGAGTTGTATGATCTAAAGACGGATAATCACGGTATTCATCATAATTTGAAATAATATTTTGATTTAAAATAGGCGCTTCAAAATGAATATCTGTTTTCTTGAAACCAATTTCTTCGAGTGTATGTAAAGGAGCAGAATGAGAGAAAAAATGATCAACATTACAATCATAATTTTGAAAATGATTTGCATTTAACTTTTCTTTCCATTTTTTAGAATATGGTGTATAAACAGTGTAAGGAGTTTGGTCTGTTTTTAAAACATCATTTTTAGAAAAGATGACTTGATCTTTAATCGAAGTAAATTTTATGTTTTGTGATTCTAAAAATAATTTTACATTTTCATCTCTTTTTATTGTATTCGGTTCATAATCTTCATTACAAAAAACTTCTGCAATTTGATATTCATTTGTTAAATACTTAAATGCATCATTTACTGTTCCGAAAAAAGAATAAATAGATGTGTTGTATTTTTTTAACTCTTGATTTATATTTTGTAAAGATTGATGAATAAAATCTACACGACGATCTGTTTTATCATCTAATTGATTCAGGATATCTTCATCAAATATAAATAGCGGTAAAACTTCGAAACCAGAATTTAAAGCCAAACTTAATGCATGATTATCTGTTATTCTTAAATCTCGTCGAAACCAATGTATCACAATTTTTTTCATGTATGCAATTTAATAAAATGAATTATGAATTCAATTAATAATAAACTATTCAATCCTAAACTATTTCTTTTATTGAAATTATATAGAGATAGCGTGTTTATGTGTTATATAATAGTGCATTAATTTTACTATTTAACATAATAAAGATTATTAATAATAAAATATCTTTGATATTTTATTATTATAATATATATTATGTTAAATAGATTGTTTTAAAAGTATACTCTATATAATATATTGAAGAATTAAGTTATAATTATAAAATAAAAAAGACTCAACACTTTGTTGAGTCCTTAGAAAATATATTAACTATAAAATAAATTACATTTTTGGCATTCCAGGAAAACCACCAGCTGGAGCATTTTTAGACATTGTTTCCATCATCTTTTTTCCATTAGCAGAATTCATGAACTTCATCATTTTTCCCATTTCAGAGAATTGTTTCAATAATTGATTTACTTCTTGTAATGATGTTCCCGAACCTCCAGCAATTCTTTTCTTACGAGAATTATCTATTATGTTTGGATTTTGACGTTCTTTTTTTGTCATTGAATGAATAATTGCTTCAACACCTTTGAAAGCGTTATCATCAATCTCAACATCCTTCATAGCTTTTCCAGCACCAGGAATCATTCCGACTAAATCTTTCATGTTACCCATTTTCTTGATTTGTTGAATTTGTTTCAAGAAATCATCAAAATCGAAACTATTTTTGGCAATTTTTTTCTGTAAACGTTTTGCTTCTTCTTCATCAAATTGCTCTTGAGCACGTTCTACTAAAGACACAACGTCTCCCATTCCCAAAATACGATCGGCCATACGCTCTGGATAGAAAACGTCTAAAGCTTCCATTTTTTCTCCAGTCGAAATAAACTTAATTGGTTTGTCTACGACTGTTTTGATAGTTAAAGCCGCACCACCACGTGTATCACCGTCTAATTTTGTTAGTACAACTCCATTATAATTTAATACATCGTTGAAAGCTTTTGCTGTATTTACAGCATCTTGACCTGTCATAGAATCTACAACAAATAAAGTTTCTGTAGGATTTACAGTTTGATGTACACGACGAATTTCATCCATCATTTGTGTATCAATAGCCAAACGACCTGCTGTATCGACAATAATTACATTATTACCGTTTTGTTTTGCTTGTGCAATTGCAGACTGCGCAATTTCTACAGGATTTTTATTTTCTAAATCTGCATATACATCAACACCAATTTGTTCTCCTAAAACTTGTAACTGATTGATGGCAGCTGGACGATAAACGTCACCAGCAACTAACAATACTTTTTTGTTCTTTTTTGTTTTAAGGTAATTAGCCAATTTACCAGAAAAAGTAGTTTTACCAGAACCTTGTAAACCAGCAATTAAAATAATAGTAGGATTATCATCAATTTTTAGTTCGGTAACCTCACCTCCCATTAATTTTGCTAATTCGTCGTGAACAATTTTTACCATTAATTGTCCTGGATTCAACGAAGTAATTACATTTTCTCCCATTGCTTTTTCTTTTACAACATTTGTAAAATCTTTTGCAACTTTATAACTAACATCCGCATCTACTAAGGCTCTACGAACCTCTTTTACTGTTTCTGCAACGTTAATTTCTGTAATTTGTCCTTTCCCTTTTAAAGTATGTAATGCTTTATCTAATTTATCCTGAAGATTTTGAAACATTTTAAGTCTTATTTATAACTACAAAGATAAAAAAATTAAATAGAAATGATGACATATTACACAACACTCCTATTTGTTGATTATTTTACTTCAAATTGTAGCTTTAATTTTTACATATAAAATAAAATTACACAATACACCTTAGGGTTGTGAAAGTTTTCATATACTTGCACCACAAATAATTGGTAAAATGAAAAAAGGTTTAGTATTACTATTATTCTTTATTGCTGGGTTGGTATACAGTCAAACAAAGAGTGATAAGACACATTATTTCTTTTCCATAGCTTATGGACAGAATAATGAAGTTTATGTTTCGGATATTTACGAAGCAAATATAGAAAACAAAGATATTTATGGGAAACTTGCTGAGAGATATGTAAAATTTCAGATTTTTTTGGTAAAACAAGGTAAAGTTTCATCTATTAAAGATATTCAAACTGGATACGAAAAAAATTATTATAAAAAAGAACAAGCTTTAGCTGAACAACAAAATTTGTTGTCAACTTTAGAGAAACAACAATTTATCCCGAAAATTGTTGATTATCAATTGAATTAAAATACAAAAGCCACTCAGATTTGAGTGGCTTTTATTTATTATTTAAGGGCTAATTAATCATTTAATAATCGTGCAGCTTCTTTTGCAAAATAAGTCGAAATTAGGTCCGCTCCTGCTCTTTTAAAACATGTTAAAGATTCTAAAATAACTTTATCATTATCTAACCAACCTTTTTCTACAGCGGCTTTTATCATTGCGTATTCTCCAGAAACTTGATAAACAGATACCGGAACTTGCAAATTATCTTTCACTAATTTTACAATATCCAAATAAGCCATACCAGGTTTTACCATCAAAATATCTGCTCCTTCTTCTACATCTGCAATTGCTTCGCGCAAAGCTTCTTGTGAATTGTGATAATCCATTTGATACGTTTTTTTATCTTTCGGAATATCTTGTGTATCAACTGGTGCAGAATCTAATGCTGTACGAAAAGGTCCGTAAAAAGATGATGCATATTTCGCTGCATACGACATAATTCCTACGTTATGAAAACCATTATCTTCTAAGGCTTCGCGCATTGCGCCAATTCGTCCATCCATCATATCAGACGGTGCAACAAAATCGGCACCAGCTTCGGCGTGAGACAATGTCATCTTTACCAATGCTTCTACAGTTTCGTCATTTGCGATTTCACCATTTTTTATGATTCCATCATGTCCATAAATAGAAAATGGATCTAAAGCAACATCAGGCATCACAATCATTTCTGGAATTGTATCTTTTATTGCTTTTATTGTATTTTGCATCAACCCATTCGGATTCCATGCTTCTTTTCCTGTATTATCTTTTAAGTTATCGCTAACTTTACAATATACGTTAACAGATTTTATTCCTAAATCCCAGATTTCTTTAACTTCTTTTATTGTATTATCAATAGATTGACGATAGATACCCGGCATTGCAGAAATTTCTTCCTTTACTCCTTCTCCTTCAGCCACAAAAATTGGTAAAATAAAATCGTTTGGTGACAAATGATTTTCGCGAATCATACTACGAATTGATTCGTTTTTGCGTAGTCGTCTATGTCTGTTATGTAAAAACATTTGAATATAATTTTGTACAAATTTACTCGATTTCATTTGAATAAGGATATGAAAGACATCAAAATTATTTATGATATAAATTCTTTCATCAATGATTTCTTTCAAAACAATTTTTTTAAAATATCTTTGCAACATGCGAATAGATATTATCACAGTTTTACCCGAATTATTAGTTAGTCCATTTTCTGCCTCTATTATGAAACGTGCGCAGGATAAAGGATTGGTTGAAGTTAAGGTACATGATTTACGAGAGTTTGGAAAAGGACGTTATCGCCACATAGATGATGCGCCTTATGGCGGAACATCTGGAATGGTAATTATGTGCGAACCGTTGGACAAAATGATTTTGAAGTTGAAGGACGAACGTGAATATGATGAAATTATTTATTTGACACCAGATGGCGAAACATTGAATCAAGCCATTGCAAATGATTTGTCGTTGAGAGGTAATTTGATGATGATCTGCGGACATTACAAAGGAATTGATCAACGTATTCGTGATATGCATGTTACACGTGAAATTTCTATTGGTGATTATGTACTTTCTGGTGGAGAATTTGGTGCAATTATTTTGGCAGATTCTATTATTCGTCTTTTACCAGGTGTTATTGGAAATGAGACTTCTGCTCTTTCAGACTCGTTTCAGGACGATTTGTTAGCGCCGCCAATTTATACACGTCCGTCTGAATATAAAGGTCATAAAGTTCCGGATATTTTACTTTCGGGTAATTTTCCGAAAATTGAAGAATGGCTTCATGAACAGGCATTGGAACGTACGAAAGAACGTCGTCCAGATTTGTTAGAAAAAAGATCAAAATAAACGCAGAAAGCTTCCAAATTTGGAAGCTTTTTTAATGATTATTTTATTGTATCTTAATTCAATAAATTATTTATGAAGTACATCTATATTTTTATACTCCTATTATCCTTTAATTCCTGTAAAGATAATTCCGAAGCAGATCAAGAATTATTAAAACAAATGCAAGGCGTCTGGTCAACTAAAATGGCAGTTATGAATCCTGTTATTTATCAATTTGATTATGATTCAATATATAATAGTCACGGATATTATAATGGGTATTACAAAACCTATGGAAATCGAGAGCATAAGACATTTATTCCAACTAAATTTTTAGGTAATTCTATCAAATTTGATATTAAAGATTCAACAGTTCATTATTTTGATTCTATTAATAAAATGAAACCATTTTTTAAAATTTTATCAATAAACAAAAAAGAAATGGTTATTAAATATGAAAGTGATTATAGTCTTGATACACTTGGGCGACAAGATAACAACATCAAAACACCATTAGATTATGATCAAATTATTTCTACATCAAGTGGTTGCTACGGAAGTTGTGGTATTATAAATATCGCTATTCAAAAAAACGGAACAGTAATTAGTGCAAATGAGGCTTTTAATGGAAAAAAAGGTGTTTTTGAAGGTAAATTGGACAAAAAGTTTCATCAATTTTTAGAGCAGAAAATTAATAATGCAGAATTACTTTCATTAAAAGATAATTATGAAGAAAATATTACAGATGCATCAGAGAACATTTTACTTGTCATTAAGAATAATAAAATTATAAAATCGATACGTGTTTATGCTTATCCAATGAGTTATTTTTATTCGAGTTTGGAATTAGCCCTTAGCTATTCAGGTTCTATAATGAATAATAAAAAGAAGTACCACGAATCTGAATACTTCCCGCTACTAAGTTTAATTAATATTAATGGAAAACAATTAAGCAAAGCCCAAACTTTTTTATTTTGGACAGAATTAGTGAAACATCCGTCGAAAAAAATATCAATAAAAAATCAACAGAATTATAAAACAGAATTTTATTACTATTATTTTGGTGGTGAATTAAGCGAAATTAATCCTTGTAAATTAATTAGTATAAAAGGAAATGGGC
Organism: Algoriella sp.; assembly: GCF_036647415.1. Classification (NCBI taxonomy): domain Bacteria; kingdom Pseudomonadati; phylum Bacteroidota; class Flavobacteriia; order Flavobacteriales; family Weeksellaceae; genus Algoriella; species Algoriella sp. The sequence goes on along the minus strand of NZ_JAVXKG010000038.1, from coordinate 3,710 downwards.
AGCAATTTGAATTAACTTTTGAGAATAATGAAATCTATTATTACGACTTAGATTATAATTTTATAGAGCGATATTTAAACTAAAAAAAGCTTCCAAATTTGGAAGCTTTTCTACTATATTTTTATTCGATTAATATACTCAATCACTTTATCGTTAAAGACTTGTGGTTGATCGACGTTAACAACATGTCCACAATCTTCTATCACAATTAATTCTGAATGCTTTTTATGTGTTTTTATCAATTTCTGAATAGATGGCAAAAACATGTGATCTTCAGAGCCCATCACATAAAGCGTCGGAATATTTAACTCAACTTCTCTAAACCATTTTAGCAAAGGATTAATGTCTGCGGTAAGTTTGAACCATTTCAAAAATTCTTTTTGATACAATTTTTTCGCTTCGTTGATAAACAAATTTCGAGATTCTTTGTGTGCACTTCTTGGCATTATTGCAAAAGCAAAAATACGGTATAACAACAGATACGGAATCATGTGTTTGAATAGATTACCAACCTTCATAAAAAAACGACTTTGGTAATTCATCTTCATTATTGCACCACCCATAATCATTGAGTTGAAACGGTTAGAATAATCTTCTGCTAATTGTCGAATAACGATTGTTCCCAATGACATACCAACAAAATGTGTTTTGTCAATTTTAAGATGATCCAAAACATCAATAACATCTTTCGCAACAGATTTGAAGGTATATCGTTTCTCAAAAAGTGTTTTTATATTCTTTTTAGAACGACCATGACCTCTTAAATCTAATAATAAGACATTAAAATGTTTACTAAATTCTCTGATTTGTTTGAACCAAATCGTCGAGCTTCCTCCTGCTCCATGAACAAAAGTAACCCATTCTGAGCTTGTTGGATGTGTATATGTAGTGTATGCTAACAATTTTCTGATATAAGTTCTTACAAAATTAAACTAAAAACTATGCCAAGCATAATATTTTGTATCAATTTAATATTTTTTTAATCTTCTTCGTCATCATCAGTGTCAGAATTTGCTTTTTTTAGATAAAAAACATCATTCATTACTTCAGCTTTTACATAATTTAACTCTTCTTGCTCTTTTATTCTGTCCGTAAAAAGCGTTCCAATCAAATGATCATATTCATGCTGAAAAATTACCGCTGTAAAACCTTCTACAGATTCATCATGAAAATTACCATCCAAATCATAATATTCTAATCGAAGAATTAAGCTACGATGCACTTTTCCGAAAATATCTGGAATAGACAAACAACCTTCTCGACCATAACGAACAATATCAGAATACCACGTTATTTTTGGATTAATAATAAACTCAAAAGGTTCTCCTTCTTTGTCATAACGTTGTACCCAAACCGCATTACGATTGATACCAATTTGTGGTGCCGCAATACCAACACCTTTGCTGGCCTCATCTTGCACGGTTGCAAACATACGATCCGCTAACAATTTTGTTAACGGATCTTTTGGATCGATATCTATTGATTTTGCTTTTAATATTTTGGTGTCAGCATCAGACGTTGTTAATAAAACACGAAATGTTTCGTACGATTTTTTTTCTTTTATTAAACTCGTTTCTGATTTTGTTAACGGTTTATAACTATTATTTTTCATTGATTTTGATTGAGCAAATAATGTTGAGGAACAAATTAATAATCCGTAAGTTATAAATTTTATCATTTCTTTAGTATTAATTTATCAACAGAATATTTTCCTGAACCTGATAAAAATAAAACTAAATAATTAAATAAATAAAATAATCCCAACTCTTTTTTACCAAATGGATCTCCATCATGAACGATAAAAACGGCAACTAACATTGTAATGATTAATGGAACTGCGGCAACACGTGTAAATAAGCCAATTAAAATAAAAAATGCACAAAGTATTTCGGCGAAAACCGTTAATCCTAATGATATTTCTGGACCTAAACCAATTGGATCTCCAAACTCGAAACTTCCATTTACTAATTTTTGTAATTTACCAAAACCGTGAGAAAACATGAATCCTCCTGCAGCAAGACGAACCAATAATAAAGATAAATCAACAAAAGCGGGTTGACTACTTAATAATTTAAATTTTGTACTCATTTATTTTTTTATTTTTTCAAATATAAGACAATTGACATCTTAATCTATTTTTAGAAAAATATATTCTCTCTAATTTATTTAACTAGAATAATGTATCGGTTATTTTTAGACTAAAATTCTCTTCTCGATATAAATTTTAATTCATTATATTTTTAAAAATTACTCGAACTGACGAATTTTAATTCAAAATACACAACGGGTTAATTCTACTTTGTTTTTAAGATTTTTTGTGATGTAGTATCTTTTTTATTGCAATAGGTTTATTTTTACATTTTTAAAAATTGTAAATAATACAAGAATAAAATACAATGCAAAATATAAGTTTTGAAACAGAGCGGTTGTTTGTAGAACCCATGAAAAATGAAGATTCAGATTTTATTTATCAATTGGTTAATTCTGAGGGTTGGATAAAAAATATTGGAGACAGAAATATAAATAATATAGAAGATGCTGCTCATTACATTCATAAAATTGTAAACAATAGTAATTATACTTATTTGGTTTTTAAACTAAAAGAAACTCAAAAATCATTGGGTCTTGTTACACTTATTAAAAGAGATTATTTAGAGGATTATGATATTGGTTTTGCAATTTTACCAGAATTTGAAAAAAAAGGATATGCTTATGAGGCAAGTCAAAAGTTTATGGAAATAATCAAAACGAATAAAATCTGTAATAAAGTGCTTGCTATTACATTGCCAGAAAATATTTCTTCTATTTTACTTATAGAAAAACTAGGTTTAGAATATATAAATGAAATAACAGAAAAAAATGAAACGCTAGCTGTTTATCAAAAAATAATATAAAAAAATGGAGAATACCGGTTTAACAAATCAAAAGTAATCGGTATTCTCCCTCATTCTCTACAGGAGCCCGATGAACACAAGGTAAAACATTTTGTTGGGGATGATCTACTGCCAATTTCCACAGATTACCCAATTCTAAATTAGTTGGTGTTCCATTTGGTTTGACTTGATAATGTAAATCAAAATAATATTCTTTCAAGAAGTCTTCAAATTCTTCGTCTGGACCGTTATGTAATTCTTTCAACTTTTCTCTAATACTTGGAATCAATATTTTTTGTTCAACTTCTTCATTAGAAATTATATCACTTGAAGCACCAAAATAAGTACACAAAAATGTATCGCTACTAATTGGCGAACGATCTACATGAAAAGAGTAAACATCTGTTGAAATGAAGTCAAACTCTTCGTCTTTATTGTATTTTTTTATTAAATTAAGAGAAGGTAATGCACCAAAATCAGTTAATAATTGCAAATCATTCAAAATTATTTCTCTTGCAAGGTTTCCTTTTTCTGATAAATTTAATTGTAAAAGATCTTTAGTAGAAACCTCTGTCACATTTTCTTTTAAAGAAAGTTGATTAGTAATTTCTTCGAAATCACCATCTAAATTTCTTTGCCAACAAATAGCATTTTTTGCTCCATGAAAACTTGTATTTATAAGCTCCAAAAAAGAAGAAACTACTTGTACCTGGTGATGGTCAGAAAATGTATGATTCATTTTTTATAAATGTCTTTATTTAATGCAAAAATAAACATTTATCATAAATAGGTTTATATAAATATTGTGTTCAGTATAAGTATACTATGATATATAGT
>NZ_JAVXKG010000037.1:0-28421 GCF_036647415.1 Algoriella sp. | reverse complement strand
GCAATTTCTCCAGCTTCTTTTGTAGCTTGACGTTGTGCATCGTTAAAGTAAGCAGGAACAGTAATTACCGCTCTTGATACTTCTTGTCCTAAATAATCTTCAGCAGTTTTTTTCATTTTTTGTAAAATCATTGCTGAGATTTCTTGTGGCGTATAAATACGTCCGTCGATATCTACACCTGGAGTGTCATTGTTTCCTTTTACAACTTTGTAAGGTACACGACCAATTTCATTCGCATCGTTATTAAACTTAGTACCCATAAAACGTTTGATAGAATAAATCGTTTTTTCTGGGTTAGTAACAGCTTGACGTTTTGCTGAATCACCAACTTTGATTTCACCACCTTCTACGAAAGCTACAATTGATGGAGTAGTTCTCTTTCCTTCTGCATTTGGGATTACAACTGGCTCGCTACCTTCCATTACATAAACACAAGAGTTTGTTGTAACTAAGTCGATTCCGATTATTTTGCTCATCTTATTTTATTTATTTATATTATTAAATGATTTTCTATAGTTCTTCATCATATCAAAAATGATGCTACAACTACTAGACAATCTTTGTGCCAACATAAAAAAAATGACATCCAATAGGTTTTAGATGTCAGGTTGTCAGATTATGATTAAATATTTGATTATTTGTGGATAAAATCGTCAGTTTTTAGGATAAAAAGTGACAAGGTTAAATTAGGATTAAGTTTTATGCATTCATTTTAATTAATCACAAAATAATTATCAATTAATTGAAATTTTGAGTCATATTCAAGAGCGCAATATCCAATTTCATTATTTTCTTTTAAAATTGGAGTTTTAAATAGATGAAAATTTAAAGCGGTGTGATTGTAATTTATATTGTCCGAATTAATTTGAATTTCTTTATCATTAATATCTAAATCTTCACAACTGTTTGATCCCAAAAAATCTGAAAATGATTTTTCAAGTTCAGTTTTGATTTTGTATTTTTCAATAATTTCTTTAATTTGATGAGCAGTTGTCATAATATATAGTTTTACCCAATTTTACTTCCGTTTTCTACTTTTCGTTCAGGATTAAGCAAAATAACATCGTTGTTATTTCCATAAACGCCCATTACAAGACATTCACTCATAAACGTAGCAATTTGTTTTTTCGGGAAATTAACAACAGCCATAATTTGTTTACCAATCAAATCTTCTTTGCTGTAAAGTGACGTGATTTGAGCCGAACTCTTCTTAATTCCTAACTGTCCAAAATCAATTTCTAATTGATAAGCAGGATTTTTAGCATTTGGAAAATCATTTACATTAATAATTGTTCCAATACGCATATCTATTTTCTCAAAATCTAGCCATGAAATTGTAGTTATATCATTTTCTATTTTTGGTTCTTCTTTTGGTTTATTTTCTTTATCGTAAATGGTTTGTAATATTTTTTCTAAATCAGCTTTTTCTTCGGCATATTTTGCTTTCAATTCGTCTGTCATTTTTGCATAATATGTCAATGCTTTTTCGCCAAATTGTTTGATATAGAAATTAGCTAAAATCGGAATTTGAGTAAATTTTTTGTGAAAAATCATTTCTGTGTACGCCTGCCATTCGCGTTCTTCTCTCGTTTCAATTTGATTATCTCCAGATCGTTGATGAACATGATACATTTCGTGCATCAAAATGTTGGATAATAAAGTCAAATCAAAATCCAAGACATTTCTAGGAACTCGAATAGTAATTCCTGTCGATTCATCTCCTTCTGCGGTCAACAATAATCCTTTCGGATCAATTTCATCTCTAAAAGTAAAACCAGTAAAAGCGCTATGTTTTAATTTCAGATAATCCAAAATTTCGTACAAAGCTTCTACAATTAGTTTATTATTATTCAAATAATTTATTCTTTCCTTAAAATTTTCTGTAATCATCGTTTTTTGGCTTATTAATCAAATATATAATCTTATTTTTGATTAGTTTTAAAAATGACAATGAAGAAATTAATACTTTTACTTGGCTTGATATCGATAACTACAAATGCCCAAGTTCTTAATCACAAAAAAGAGTTTACACGACAAGATTCACTTCGTGGAACAAATAACGAATTCCGAAATTGGTGGGATGTCAAAAAATATAAAGTAAGTGTAGAAGCCGATTATCAGTCAAAATCTATCAAAGGAAAATCGACAATTACATTTGATAAAACTGCTGTTCAGAAATCTAATTTATTACAAATAGATTTACAAGATCCGATGATTATTTCGGCTGTAATATTGAATGGAAAAGAGATTTCGGATTTTAAACGCGATGGAAATGTTTACTTTATTAATGTTGGAAAAAATATTAAGAATAGTGCGAATCAATTAGAATTAATCTATTCTGGAAATCCACGTGTTGCAGTGAAAGCACCTTGGGATGGTGGTTGGATTTTTGCGAAAGATGAAAAAGGTCGCGATTGGATGTCTGTTGCCGTGCAAGGTTTGGGCGCAAGTGCTTGGTTTCCGAATAAAGATTACTTGGGTGATGAGCCAGATAATGGAATGGAATTGGAAATTATTGCACCAAAAGGAATGGTTGGCGTAGGAAATGGACGCTTAGTTTCAACAAAAAATCTGAAAGATAAAACTACTTCTACATGGAAAGTTGTCAATCCAATCAACAATTATAATATTATTCCGTATATCGGACATTATGTCAATTTCAAAGACACTTACGAAGGCGAAAAAGGAAAACTTGATTTAAATTATTATGTGTTAGATTATAATTTAGAGAAAGCAAAATCGCAGTTTGAACAAGCAAAGTTGATGTTAAAAAGTTTTGAACATTGGTTTGGTCCTTATCCATTTTATGAAGATTCTTTCAAAATTATTGAGGCACCACACCTTGGTATGGAGCATCAATCGGGAATTGCGTACGGAAATCAGTTTAAAAACGGTTATTTAGGACGTGATTTATCAGGTTCTGGTTGGGGATTAAAGTGGGATTTTATTCTCGTTCATGAAGCTGGTCACGAATGGTTTGGGAATAATATTACCGAAAAAGATGTGGCTGATATGTGGATTCACGAAGCATTTACTGCTTACTCGGAAACATTGTTTACAGAAACTTATTATGGTAAAGAGGCAGCAAGCGAATATGTTCGTGGTACACGAGGAGCTATACAAAATGATATTCCGATTATTGGTGTGTATGGTGTAAACCAAGAGGGAAGTGGCGATATGTACTACAAAGGTGCAAATATGATTCATACACTAAGAACTTGGATGAATAATGACGAAAAATTCAGACAACTATTACGTGGATTGAACAAAGAATTTTATCATCAAACAGTAACAACAGAACAGATTGAAAATTATATAGCAAAATTCTCTGGTTTAGATTTAACTGCTTTTTTCAATCAATATCTTAGAACAACAAAAATTCCTGTTTTAGAATTGAAACAATCTGGAGATAAGATTGAATATCGTTATACAAATATTGTAGATGGTTTTGCTATGCCTTTGACATTAAAAAAATCAACTCAAACAATAAATCCAACAAAAGATTGGCAGACGTTGAATAATTCAGCGATTACAAAAGCGATTGATGTAACAATTAATCCAAATTATTATATCGACACGCATATTATATATTAAAACTGAATGAGATATTGAAACGAGTTCAACATGACAAAGAAAGTCAACCTGAACTTATTTCAGATTCTCATCCAAAATGAATTATAAAATATTCCAAACAAATATCATCGATTATTGATAGATGATAACATAAATTTGTCACATGAAAAAATACATTGCATACGCAATAGCTTCAGGATTATTGTTAACAGCAGGTTGGCCATCGTATGGTTTTGCATTGTTGTTATTCATAGGGTTTGTTCCGCTTATGTTGGCCGAACATCAGATAACGCAACGAGCAGAATATAAAAAGAAAGGACGCAAAATTTTTTGGCTTTCATGTTTAACATTTTTTATTTGGAATGCCGCTGTGATTTGGTGGTTACATTATGCCAAAGAAACAGATGCAAATGGTGATTTACAAAATTCGTGGCTCGCTTATCTAATTCCTGTTATTGCAAATACATTATTTATGTCGATTGTTTTTCAATTGTATCATTTTGTAAAGACGAAAGCGGGAAATTTATATGGACTGATTTTTCTTCCTGCAATTTGGATGAGTTTTGATAAATTGACATTAAACTGGGAATTTACTTGGCCGTGGTTCAACTTAGGAAATGGTTTTGCAAAATTCTACGAATGGGTACAATGGTACGAATACACAGGAACTTTTGGAGGAACATTATGGATTTGGATTGTTAATATCATCGTTTTCTATTATTTAACAGCTTACATTAATAAGAAAGAAACAAAATATCTGAACAAATTAGGAATCTATGCAGGATTATTAATCGCTGTTCCAATCGGGATTTCATACATTATTTATGCAAATTACGAAGAAAAAGGAAAAGCTTTGGACGTGATGATTCTTCAACCAGATCTCGATCCGTACAATGAAAAGTACATGAAAGATGGTTTGCAGATTTATGATGAATTGAAAGAATTGGCTCTGAAAAATATGCAGCCAAAAACACAATTTGTTGTTGCACCAGAAACAGCAGTTCCGGGATCTTCTGCGTTAATTTTTGATAATTTGTATGATGATTTAATTGTTCAAGACATTCAACAATGGACAAAATCAAAAAAAGATTTACATTTTGTAACAGGAGCTTCAATTATGCGAATTTATCCAATGGCATCTTTAGCACCAGAATCTGCATCTGTAATGAAAGACGGAATCACGTGGTACGACGCTTATAACTCGGCTTTGCAGATAAGTGGCAATGACTCAATTCAGATTTATCATAAGAGTAAATTAGTCCCTGGAGTAGAAATTTTTCCATATCGTAAATATTTAATACCAATTATTGGAGAATTTATGCTTAACTTTGGCGGCACAACAAAAACATTGGGGATTCAACCCCATCGTTCTGTTTTCAAAAATAAAACAAACAATGCTGCTGTTGCTCCGATTATATGTTACGAATCTATTTACGGAGAGTATACAACAGAATATGTGAGAGAAGGTGCAAATGTTTTATTCACAATGACCAACGATTCTTGGTGGGGCTCTACCGATGGTCATCGTCAATTACTATTATATGGTAATTTGAGAGCTATTGAAAATAGACGCGCTATCGTAAGATCTGCAAATTCAGGTATTTCGGCTTTCGTTAATCAGCGAGGAGATATAATGAAGTCTTTACCATATGGAGAGCAGGGTGCCTTAAATGGTACAATTTTAATGAATAGCGAGTTAACGTTTTACACAAAGTATGGTGACGTTTTGGCGCGAATAGCTTTACTGGTAATGGGAATTATCTTGGCTTACACACTCGCTCAGAAGTTGCTATACAAGCAAGTTAAGAAAAAAAGTATAAAATAATAACCTTAAACTGTTGCATAAGTAATATATAATTTATTACTTTGCACTCCGTTTAAAATAAGACAATAAGTAAAATAAGATGTCAAAAATTTGTCAGATTACAGGTAAGAAGAGATTAGTGGGAAACAATGTTTCTCATGCTAATAATAAAACAAAACGCACTTTTGAAGTGAATTTGTTCACAAAGAAATTTTTTATGCCAGAAGCTGGTGAGTGGATTACTTTAAAAGTTTCTGCACATGGTTTAAAAACTATCAACAAAGTAGGTGTTGATGAGGCTGTTAGACGTGGACGTAAAGAAGGTTTAATCAAATAATTTAATACACCATGGCAAAAAAAGGAAACAGAGTACAGGTTATTTTAGAATGTACAGAGCATAAAGAAAGTGGTATGCCAGGAATGTCTCGCTACATCACTACAAAAAACAAAAAAAATACTCCAGATCGTATTGAGTTGAAAAAATTCAACCCAGTATTGAAAAAGTATACAGTTCACAAGGAGATCAAATAATAAAATTTTAGACGATGGCAAAAAAGACAGTAGCAACCCTACAAACAGGGTCTAAGAAAATGACCAAAGTAATTAGAATGGTAAAATCTCCTAAATCTGGAGCTTACGTATTCGTAGAAAAAGTAGTTAACGCTGATGAAGTAGATGCATTCTACGCAAAATAATTATTAGCTTAACAAAAAAATATTAAGGTTAATAAAAGCTGCTCTAAAAAGAGCGGCTTTTTTATTTCCTTTAAATTTATTGTATCTTCGTAAAGAATTTTAAGAAATTTAGCTTTTAAATGAGTTGGTTCAAAAAGATATTAGGAAAAGAAAGCAAAGAAAAATTAGATGAAGGTTTAGAGAAATCTAAAACATCTTTTTTTGATAAAATTAGTCGTGCCGTTGTAGGAAAATCAAAGGTAGACGATGAGGTTTTAGATGATTTAGAAGAAGTATTGATTTCGTCTGATGTTGGCGTGGAAACTACTGTGAAAATTATCAGAAAAATAGAAGAGCGTGTAGAAAGAGATAAATATGTATCAACTTCTGAATTAGATGTTATTCTTCGCGAAGAAATTGCAGCCTTACTTTCTGAAAATAATATAGATGATACAAACGGTTTTTCAATTCCAAAGAAAAACGTACCGTATGTTATTATGGTGGTTGGTGTAAATGGAGTTGGTAAAACAACAACAATAGGTAAGCTCGCTTCACAATTTAAAGCAAATGGATTGAAAGTTGTTCTTGGAGCGGCAGATACATTTCGTGCTGCAGCGGTAGATCAGTTGGTTATTTGGGCAGAGCGCGCTGATGTACCAATTGTAAAACAAGCAATGGGTTCAGATCCTGCTTCGGTTGCATTTGATACTATTCAGTCAGCAGTTGCGCAAAATGCAGATGTAGTTTTGATAGATACAGCGGGTCGTTTGCACAATAAAGTGAATTTGATGAACGAGTTGACAAAAATAAAACGCGTTATGCAAAAGGTTATTCCAGATGCGCCACACGAAGTTTTATTAGTATTAGATGGTTCTACAGGTCAAAATGCTTTTGAGCAAGCGAAACAATTTACACAAGCAACAGAAGTTTCGGCTTTGGCGGTTACAAAATTAGATGGAACGGCGAAAGGTGGAGTTGTGATTGGAATTTCAGATCAATTTCAAATTCCAGTAAAATACATCGGTGTTGGTGAAGGAATTAATGATTTACAAGCATTCAATAAAATGGAGTTTGTTGATTCTTTCTTCAAACGTAATAATTAAGAAATTCAATTTCTATAAAATATAAATCCTTCAAGATAACTTGAAGGATTTTTTTTATCTATAAAAATCTGTTTCTTTAAGATTGATTTTATCGAGAATAAACTTTAAAACTTGATGAAAATTAGTGTTATTTTTAGAGCAGGATACTTTATATTCTACAGAATTATTAGTGTTATTAAAATTGATTGTTGTGTGATTTCCATCTAAACAACCCAATTCGGGAAATAAATCCTTTGCGTTAAGAGTTAATAATTTAGTAGATATTTCTTCAAAATCATTTTGATCGATATACTTTATTTTTTTATAGTTTCTATCTTCTTTAAGATTCATTTCAATCTCTACCAAAATTTTACTTTTTTGTGTTCGAGAAACTTTAGTATCAGGTCCGATATAAATTGTCGTGTTACTCCATAAATGCGATGAAATATTTTCGATTGTAATTAAACTTATTTTATCTTGACCAAAAACACTAATGGAGCTAAAAAATAAAACAATCAATAATTTATAATTCATAATTAACAACTTAAATTAATACTCCACTTTAAGATATTCCTTAAAAAATTTTTTACTTTTATTTTCTTGTTTGGAAAGTGTTTTCACAAATTCATTTAGATATTCACGGTAAGGTGATTCTTTTGCCAAAGCATCTTCGTTTTGTGAAGTCAAAATCTGAATTGTTCCGAACATTTCATCTTCATTCTCTATACTCGAAGCAATAATATAGAAAGTTTCTGGTGCTTCATTAATAATCTTCCGATTTGTCCAAACCAAAAGAGCTTTATTGTCTTGCGTGTACAAAACATTGTCCCATTTTCCGAACCAATCGTACATCATTTTTTTCGCAACCAAAGATGTCTGAAAGCTTTCTACGCGATATTCGGTGAAATATTTTTCGTTTTTTTCTTGTGCGTTAGTTAATATTATTCCTGTAAAAAATATAAAAAGTAAGATCAGTTTTTTCAAAATAGATTAATTTGTTTAGGCTAAGTTATTGAAAATAATTGCAAGTATTGTGTAACTTATTTTTAGGTTTTGCGTCTTAAGAATAACACTAAGTCTTTATAGTAAAAAAGAGGATTAATTAACATGAGAAAACAATTTATATTAGCCATAGGATTATTTTCAATTTTCACGAATGCACAAGTTGAAGAAAAATCGGATTCTACAGATTATAACCCAATCGAAATAAAAGAAGTTTTGATTCAATCGCAACGTAAGAAAATGTTTGCGGACAAAGCTGTTTATACGTTTGATAAGGAAGCGTTGGAAAAAGCGCGTTACGCAAAAGATTTATTGAATACTTTACCAGAGCTACAAGTTGATCCAATTTCTAATACAATTCAAAGTATAAAAGGAGGTACAACATTGTTATTAATAAACGGAATTGAAGCTACCGATATGCAGATTAGAGCTGTGAAACAGCAAGATGTGGTGCGTGTCGAGTATTTTGATATTCCGCCAGCGCGTTATGCAAATCGTGCGGATCAGGTGGTGAATTTGATTACTCGAAATCCAGAAAATGGCTACGTTTATGGCGCAGATATTAGTTCGGCATTGACGACAGGTTTTATAAATGGTTCTGCTTATGCGAATATTACGAAAGGAAAAAATAATTTTGGATTGGAATATAACATCTATTTGAGGGATTATAAAGACCGAACTTCGATGAATATTTATGATTATGATTTAAACAATATACATTATCGATCAGAAAATCAACGAAACGAATATTTTGGATACACAGATCAATCAATTTTGTTGCGATATACTAATTCGGATTCGGATAAATATGCTTTTCAAGCAAAATTTGATATGAATTTTAGTTCGAGTTTTGCTTATGCAAATGGAACAAGTTTATTTTATCAGAATAGTTTATTGACGAATCATTCAACCTATAAACATTCTAATTCTAATTATTCAAAACCAACTTTAGATCTTTATTATTCGAGAAAATTAGGAACAAAAGATGAATTAAGTTTAAATTTTGTTGGATCGATGTATACGACAAAATCAATTGATGAAACGCGCGAATGGGAGACAGAAACTGGTAATGAACAATATAATTATTTGACAAATTTGGAAGCTGATCAAAAAGGAATTGTCGGAGAAATTGCGCATACACATAGTTTTGAGAAAGGAAAACTAAGTTCAGGTTATCGAGTTTCTAACAATTCGATAGATAATAATTTGGTTAATTTAAATGGTCCATCCAACAATAAAGTAAATTATTTAGAACAATATATTTATTCGGAATATTCTGGTAAAGTAAAAAAACTATCTTATCGTTTGGGAGTTGGATTTACAAATGTTCATAATAAAAACGAAGATACAAAAACAGATACATGGACTTTTACTCCAAAAATAGTGTTGGGATATGAGTTAGCGAAAAATCAAAATCTTCGATTTACGAGTTCGTACAAACCTACAAGTCCATGGAATTCGGCTTTGAGTAAAAATGTAATACAGGTTGTAGAAAATATTACACAAGAAGGAAATCCATATTTAACGATTCAGAAATCGTTTGGAAATAATTTAATTTACTCTTTCAATTCAAAATATTTTGATCTAAATACCAATGCATTTTATCATTATACAAAAGATCCAATCAATCAATTGTATTTGCAAAATATCATTAACGGAAATGTTGAAGGTTATAAATTGACGTACGAAAATGCTCAAAATTCGCAACGTTACGGCGTTCAAATTACAGGTTCTATCAAACCTTTTGGAACAGATATTTTAACCCTAAAAATAAATGTTGCACCAGCAACAGAACGTTTCAAAACTAAAGATGGAAGAATTTTGAAGAATGATTATATCGGAAACTATTTTGTGATTTCATCTGTTTACAAAAACTTTAATATCAATTATCAATTTAATATTCCGTATTACACGTTGGGTGGAGCTTTGTTGTACACACAAGAAAATATGAATCATGCTTTTGCGAGTTATAAACACAACAATTGGACTTTTACAACGGGAATGTATTGGATAGGAATGCCGTCTACTTATAAGCAAAAAACGATGGACAAACAATTTGTAGATTACTCTCGTGTAGGAAAAATTTGGGATAACAAATCGATGTTAGCACTTGGTTTAAGCTTTGATTTTGCAACAGGTAAAAAGACAAATATTAACCGTAAATTAGAAAATCAAACTGCTGGCGCAGCAACGTTTTAAAATTATTTTTATGAAGAAATTATTTTATCTATTTATTTTATTTTCAATGTCGCTTAATGCGCAAATCATTAATCTAAAAATTTTAGATTTTGATAATTTGCCTCTTGATGATGCGGACATTTATTTTAAAACCTCTACAAAAAATTTCATTTCTGATATGGAAGGAAAGGCAATTGTAGATTTAGCAAATGTTAGTGGAAATGATGAATTAATTATTTCCAAAAAAGATTATCAAGACGCAATTATTAAGGTTTCGGAATTAAAATCTAACCTAAATGTAAAACTTGAAAAAGTTTCGGAAATTGAATTGAAAGAAGCTTTTGTGTCAAACTTAAAATCAGAAGATATTCTGAAAAAGGTAATCGATAATTATGAGAAAAATTATAATGTAGAAAAGTATTATTATTTAGTTGATTTTAAACAAAATGTAGTTTATGATAGCTTGGAGAGAGAATATATTAATCTGGATTTAGAATTTAAATTTAATAAAGATAATTTGAAGATAAAATCAAATAAAGAACCAAAAGAAATTATTGATGTAGAAAGAGATAGAAAAGTTAATATAATTTTGAATAATTATTTAAAAAACATATCAATTATAGAGAATTTGAAAAATATGTTCAATAATGTAATAGAGAAAAAGTATGCCGTAAATAAATTGTCCGTTTCTCAGTATTCTGACAATACGGTTTATGTAATTACTTTAGAAAATGAGACAAAACAAAATTTATTAACAATAGATAAATCTACTTATGCTGTTATAGATTATACGTCAAAGGTATTTGAAGAGAAAGATAAATATTCGGGCTTATCTGAAATAAGTTATAAGTTTAGACCATATCAAGATAAGTGGATATTAAAAGAAAGTTCTGTATTTTCAAAATTAGATGTCGATTTAGGTGAAAAAACAAATGTTGTTATTGATATTAAACTACAAGTAGGAGATTTTAATCTAAAATCTTTCAATGGTTTTAATAGAACAATTAACCCATATAAAAATATACGATCTAATTTCAAATAATAAAAAACCTTCACAAATTTGTGAAGGTTTTTCTGTTTTATAATTTAGCCAAAAATTTCAGCGTATCAATATTATCAGCGTAATCGGTTAATTTCGGAAATTGTGTTTGTCCAAATTCTACATAATTCGGATTATCTTGCATGTCATTTCCTACTACACATTGTATTTGATTTTCATTCTCAATCAAATAATTTTTTACATCATTTACATCATTATAAATTTCAAAATTTACAACTGCAATTGGCGAATGTATATTTTCGTCTTTCTTGAATAAAACAAAATTATTATCCAAAAATTGATCTTTTCCTAACAAATATATTGCACGATTATAATCGTAATTATTCGCATATTTTGGATGATTAATGACCGTTTCGCCCCATGGTAAAATTGATTCAAAAACTTTATGTAATTGTGTTTCTTCTTTCACATAAATTTTTGTCACATTGCGACAACCCAATCCAAAATAGATAAAAATATCGTTTCCTAAATTTTGTAAATCTTCATCCGATTCTGTTCCATTTATTACAGCAACCGACGTTCTATTTTTACGAATAATATGAGGAACTTTTCCAAAATATTGCTCAAAATAACGTGCCGTATTATTACTTCCTGTTGCAATTACAGCGTCAAAATTTTCTAATCTTTCTATTACTTTGATGATTGATTCAAATTCTGAATTGATAGAATAAAGAAATTTGAAAATTAATTTCATCAATTTATCATCTTTAGACGACGTTTTTACCAAGGCATTATTTCCAGAAATAATTACGGAAAGTAAATCATGAAAACCAACCAAAGGTAAATTTCCAGCCATTATAATTCCCACATTTTTAGGTGTTTTTGCAAAAGGATAATTTTTTGTCCAAGCAGTTAAATTTTCTGTTGTTAAAGCTTCTGCCCAACTATTTAGTGCTAAGTTGATATTTTCGCGCGTAAACCAATTATTACTTGCTTCGGCATCGGTTAATGCAAACTGAATATCTTCCGTCCAATTCTCAAATTTCTGTTTCAAATCCTTGTCTGAAATAGAATCGCTATTTAAAATAAAATTAAAAAACTGTCCTAATTCGTTAAATGCTGAAATCCTTTGTTCAAATGTCATTTTTTCTGAAAATTAAATGTAATTTTGTAGTTGCAAATGTAGGAAATAAAAAAACAGATACAATGGCTATAATTATTACAGATGAATGTATAAATTGTGGAGCATGTGAGCCAGAATGTCCAAACAACGCGATTTATGAAGCGGCTGTTGACTGGAAATATTCTGAGGGAACTTCGCTTACAGGAACTATTGTAAACGTAGATGGTGTTGAGTTTGATGCCGATGCGGTGCAAGATCCAGTGAGTGACGAGGTTTATTACATCGTTCCGGACAAGTGTACGGAATGTAAAGGTTTCCACGAAGAGCCACAATGTGCGGCAGTTTGCCCGGTGGACTGTTGTGTGCCTGATGATGACCACGTAGAAAGTGAAGAGCGTCTTTTGAGTAAAAAAGCGTTTATGCACTTAGAGTAAGATCGTCACAACTTTACATATAAAAACCTCAAGTTATACGCTTGAGGTTTTTTTTTATTTTGGGCAATCCCTTCGGGCGGGCTTTTTGTTACAATCTTTTTCTATAGAAAAAGGATTTTCACTTCAATCCCTATTGCATTTATTTCGTTATTTTATATTTTTTTGATTCGTTTTTTCATCAAGGAAAAAATGAATGAGAATATTATCCAGTTTATTCAATAATGAGAATCTAACTCTTGTCGAAGAATCACACTTATTTCTCAACATATTTAAAATGTAAACCTTATCGAAGAAACGATTGCTTATAATTAATAATTAGAAGAAAAAACTGTCATTCTGAGCTTGTCGAAGAATCTCTCTAGTTAGAAATTCTAAAAACCGATATATATTTTACTTAGAATACCTCTTTTTTCTAATCCAAAATCCAAGTCCAGCTAATAAACCAATAATTAATGTCGGAACAATTAAGTTGAGCATTTGCCATGTCGATTTTTCTTGAATTACAGTTGTTTCGCTCAACAATGGAATTTCTAATTTACGGTTTCGCAAAGCTAAAAAGTCCGCATCACCTAATAAATAATCCATCGCATTCATCACAAATGTTTGGTTGGCGTATGTTTTTGGTTTTCCGTCTGGATTATCTGGACGAACAGAGAATTTATTCTCGCCCAATTGCATTGGTTTTCCTCTCCAAAGAGCATTTTTCAAAACATCTCCGTCCGAAATAACAATCATTTTTCCATTCGTTGTTTTCGCTTTGAATTGAGGAAATTCTTTACGTTCATAACGTGAGGCATAAGCCGAATTGAAATTTCCTTCGAGTAAAACAGCCATCGGAATTTTACCCATATTATATTCTTCGAGATTTTCAATTTCTACTTCATTCAGTTGAATATAATTCAACACAGGTTTCATAGAAGTTTGCTCAGAAGTGCTTAATAAAACAGTTTGTTTAATATTAGGATTTTTTAATAATTCAATCGGATTTGCAAATTGAAATAAAACAGGATCTATTGAACTTGTAATTGGATTTTCTTCGCCTCTAATTCCTAATTCAAAATACGGCCAATTGTAATAATTATAACTTGTATTACCAGCAGTTTCTCCATCAGCCAAAACAATTTGCGCACCATTCATATCTTTTATCACAGCAGGATGTATACGAACGCCGTAATTAAACAAGAAATCATTTAGTTTTAAATCTCTTGGAAAAGCAACAATTTTTCCACTTCGGAAAATAGAATCCATTTCGGCATCAACAGTTTCAACAGCCATCATCATTTTTCCGCCATTCATTATATATTGATCCAAAACCAATTTATCCATATCAGAAAAAGGTAAAGTAGGTTTTGCAACAATTAAAGCGTCAAAACGTTTCAAACTATCCAAATCAGAAGGCTGTAAAGTCATCGATTTGTTTGCAATAGGATTTAGATAAATTTCGACATCATATTTTTCTGATAATGCACTTCCTAAACCTTGAATATTTGCTTCTGGTAATTCGTCGTGATGAACGATAAACCCAATTCTTTTTCGTTCGAAATTTGTGGCTTTTTGTATTTTTTCTGCAAATAAATATTCTAATTTTTCTGTAGAAGCCAACGCTAGATCTTCAAATGGAGTAGAAGGATCATTAACCAAAACCTCCATATAAGTAGATTTTCCTGCGTACGTCAACTTGGCGTATGGATAAACATTCAAAACTCCTTTATCTGTTTTAATCGGAACTGGAGCTAAATTATTTTGCTCTAATTCGGCTTGTCCTAAATCGACTGGATCAATAAAAGAATAGGAAATATTGCTATTTTTTTCGCGTAATTCATCCAAAAGAAATTGAATTTCATTTTTCAGAATACGATAATCACCCGTTAAATCTCCACCCAAAAGGATTTCAATTTTTAGCGGCTCTTTTATATTTTCTACTAATTTTTCTGTTGTAGATGTTAGTGTAAAACGTTTGTCTTTCGTCATGTCAATTCGTGTGTAGACAAATTGAGCGATGATGAAAAGTGCAATTAATGCAATGAAAGTAATTAGTGTTTTTTTGTTTAATTTCTTCATGGCACTATTTTTTATTTTCAAGATTAATGATTGTGATAAGATTAAGAATTGCAATCAAAATCATAAAATAAAGTAAATCTCGTGTGTCAATAATTCCTTTCAAAAATTGGTTGTAATGTGTAAAACTTCCAATTTTTTGAACATAAAAATCCATCGAACCAAGTAAGTTGTAAGAGGCTAAACCTTCAAATCCATAATAAATAATAAAGCAAAAGAATACGGCTAAAACATAAGCCATAACTTGATTTTTTGTGATAGATGAAGTGAATAATCCTATTGCAGCGAAAAGACATCCTAAGAATAAAAGTCCCAAATAGCCAGAAAAAATAGTTCCGTAATCTAATTCTTGTTCAGGAATTAAAAATTCTTGTAAAGTAACTGTGAACAAAAATGTAGCGATTAAACAAAATACAACAACCGAAACAACGGCTAAATATTTGCCCCAAATAATTTGACTGTTTTTTATAGGTTGTGTAAATAACCACAATAATGTGCCGTTTGCTTGTTCTTCTGCGATCAATTTCATGGTTAAAGCTGGAATCATGAATAAAAAAATCCATGGACCAACAAAAAAGAAACTGCTTAATGAAGCATTTCCTGTATTGAAAACGTTGAATTCGTTATCAAAAAACCAAAGAAATAATACCGAAACGATAACAAATGCTGCGGCAGCTAAATAGGCTGTGAAACCTAAATAAAAATTGGAAAATTCTTTCTTGAAGATTGTCCACATATTATTTTTTATTATTACGATTAATTAAACGTACAATAATCATAAGTATTATACCAGAACCGAAGAAACTTACAATAGACCAATACCAATCTCTTCCGAAATCTGTTTTTTGGATAACTGCAAATACAATAACAAATAATAAAATTGTTGCCAATTCGTTCATCATTCGCAATTGTACAGAAGTATATTTAAAAACCTTGTTTTGTACTTGTTTCAATGTTCGCCAGCACCACAAATGATAAAGCAAAAGTACACTTACCATTCCCAGTTTACTTTTCATCCAAGGCATTTGTAATAATCCTTGATTTTTGTAAAGCATATTAAGTCCCATTGTAATCAAAATAATCAAAGCAGGAGCAGTGATAACATTCCACAGTTTTTTTTCCATGAAAGTATATTGATCTTGTAAGATTGATTTTTTGGGATCTTCCATATTTTGTGTTTCGGTATGATAAATCATTAACCGAACAATGTAAAATAAACCAGCAAAGTAACTTACCACGAATATGACGTGTATTGCTTTGTATATTAAATAATTATAAGTCATATAAATTATTAAAATCTCTCTACTAAATATTATTCAGCATTATTTTCAAATTCAATTGTAATTGTATCGCCTTTCTTTAGTCCCATTAATTGATTTGCGCCACCAGATACGACCGGATTACTTTTGTATAAAGTCACTTCTAAAAAATTAGCAGAATTAAACAAACACAACGTTCGTCCAAAAGCTTGTACTTCTTTGCTGAAATCCTGTACAACTTCGTTATAATGGTTGTAGATTACTGTAATATCGGTCATCGAAAAATCTTTCTGACGAAGTAAAATTTTATATTTTCGATTCTGAATTGTTTCCTCGAAAAAATCTCTCGAAATATTAGTTACCACATTCCCAAAATGATCAATATAAACCACATTTCCGATAATAAATTTATCATCACGGTAAATAGGGCTTAATTCATTCAATTGTTTCATTTCTGTGCGTTTATTACCTAAAAGAGCAGGAACTCCGCCACGCGCTAAGTGACATGCAACAGGAACAAAACAATCTTTCATCGGGAACAAACCGTCTATTCCTTCGGGATAAGCTGTGATTTCGTAAATTTCTTCAGGATCATTTTGTTGACAAATCAAGGATAAAATTCCATTATCTGCACAAATAAAATAATGTCCATTAATCAAAGCACAAATAGGCTTTTGTAAAGGAGTACTTAATGCATTAACACCAATAATATGGACAGTTCCTTTTGGAAACTCGTCATAAGAATTTCTGATAATATAAGCGGCTTCTGATAAATCATAAGGATTTACATAGTGCGAAATATCGACAATTGTAACATCAGCCAATTCTTTTAGAATTGCGCCTTTTACGCTGGATACAAAATAGTCTTTTGTACCAAAATCTGATGTTAATGTAATAATTGCCATTATTCTATAATTAGTGCAAATATATTGTTTATTATTCTTTATTTTTGTGTAAGTGAACTAAAAAAACCACCACATTTGACAGAAATCAATATCGAATTAACTGAAATTAACGCCCAAGATTTTTACGGCGCTAATAATGAACATCTAAAACGTATTAAAGAATATTATCCAAAACTGAAAATTATTGCTCGAGGAAAAGAGCTTACAATTTTTGGAAATGAGGAAGTTCTGAAAGTTTTTGACCAAAAAATTCAGAAAATTATTCAACATATTCACAAATACAATCGACTTTCTGACCGCGATCTCGAAATCATTATGACAGAAGACAATAACGAAATGCTTCAAATGAAAAAAGAAGATGAAATTATTGTACATGGTGTTAACGGAAAACTAATTAAACCACTAACGCCCGGACAAGCTGCTTTGGTGCAGAAAGTATATGACAAAGACATGGTTTTTGCAATTGGTCCTGCTGGAACTGGAAAAACCTACACGGCTGTTGCGATGGCTGTACAAGCACTAAAAAACAAAGAAGTTCGTCGTATTATTATGACGCGACCTGCTGTAGAAGCGGGAGAAAATCTTGGATTTTTGCCAGGAGATATGAAAGATAAACTCGATCCGTATTTGCAACCTTTGTATGATGCTTTGCGAGATATGATTCCTTTCGAAAAACTTTCTTCTTATACAGAAAAAGGAGTGATAGAAGTTGCACCATTAGCATTTATGCGTGGTAGAACACTGGATGATGCATTTGTTATTTTAGACGAAGCGCAGAATACAAGCTATGCACAGATGAAAATGTTTTTGACGCGAATGGGAAAACATTCTAAATTCATTATAACTGGAGATCCAGATCAAGTAGATTTACCACCGAAACAAAAATCTGGTTTGCGCGAAGCAATTACAATCTTAAAAGATGTAAAAGATATTGGATTTATCTTTTTGGATGATAAAGACGTCGTAAGACATAAAATTGTGAGAGAAGTATTGAAAGCTTACAAAGCAAGTGAAAACAAAGAAAGAGAGAAAATCGATATCAAAAAGTAAATCAAAAAGCCAATTGTTTGAAAGAGCAATTGGCTTTTTGATTTAATCTAATTCGTTTTTTATAATAACAAACAAATTTGTCAAGCTGAATTCATTTCAGCTTCTCACGTTGTAATTTTTTATTTTGAAAAATTCAGAATGAAATAAAATTATATTTTCTGCATTTTAGGTTTTAATATAAAACCAACTACATTAAAGGTTAAGCCAATTGCCGTAGTTGCACCTGCAATCATACTCATTCTATTAGAATCTGGAAATTCTATTAACAATAAAATTGAAGCTAAAATTAAGACTAATCCAAGTATAAAAAATATATTTTTCATTTCTCTAAGTTTTGAAATTTAGTTAAATATAATAATTATTTTCAAATAATATGAAAAATAAACAAGTAAAAATTCTCTTGTCAAGCTGAATTCATTTCAGTTTCGCACCCTGATAGTTAGATTCTTCGATAAACTTAGAATGATAAGCGTGATGTGATTCTGAAACGAGTTCAGAATGACAATTAAGTAAATGTCATTCCGACGAAAGGAGGAATCTATAAAATATTTTTTCTTTTAGCCAACCTTTTTACAATAACTTGCATCTATCCTATAAATCAAATTGTATGAAAAAATATTTTCCATTCCTAACATTTTTTGTTGCCTTTTTGTGGACAACAAAAATTTTTGCACAAGATATCCGAATTGGTTTTCCGAGAATAGAAATTGGTTCGCGTCCCGACGAAAATTCTGTCGCATTACAAGAAATGAATACGCAAGTCGAAATCTTTGGGAATTTAGCCAAAACAACTACTACATTAGTTTTTACAAATTCATCAAGTCGAAATCTCGAAGGAAATTTAGTTTTTCCAATGCCAGAAAATACGACGATTAGCGGATATGCGATAGATATTAATGGAAAAATGCGCAATGCAGTTCCTGTTACAAAAGCTCGCGCGGTAGAAGTTTTTGAAAGTATTCAGAAACAAAATGTCGATCCCGGAATTATAGAAAAAGTAGAAGGTAATAATTTCCGTACGCGTATTTCGCCTATTCCTGCAAAGGGTTCAAGAACAATTCAGTTATCTTATTATCAAGTTTTGAAATATGATAAATCGGCTTATCAATATCATTTACCGTTAGATTCTTCGAAGAAAATTGCGAAATTTAATTTAACAACTAAGGTTTATAACGCTGCTCAAAAACCACAATTGGAGGAATCACCTGATGGAACATTTAATTTTTCAGAAAATAGCAATGTTTTCGAAGCTAATTTGTCTAAAACAGATTTTAAACCAACAAAATCATTGACAATTAACTTACCAAAAGCAGCAAATAAAATAGAATCATTTATTCAGAAAAATTTAGATGGTTCGGTTTATTTCTACGCAAATTCTGTATTTGATGAAAAACCAATTGCAAAAGTTTGGTCAAAAAATATCGGAATTATTTGGGATAATTCGTTGAGTGGATTGAAACGCGATCATAAAAAAGAAATCGAATTTTTAGATAAAATCATTTCTCAACAAAAAAATCTAAATATAGAAGTTGCATTGCTGAATATTAATTTGGAGAAAGGAAAATCTTTTCAAATCAAAAATGGAGAATGGTCAGAATTGAAAAAATATTTGGAAACGATGATTTATGATGGCGGAACAAATTATGCTAAAATAGTTTCGACAACTTTAAATGCAGACGAATATCTTTTATTTTCGGACGGAATATCTTCTTTTGGATCAAATAAATTCGAATTTCAGCAACCAATTTATGCTATATCATCTTCTGTGACTTCAAATTTTGGCGTTCTGAAAATGATTTCTCAACGAAATGGTGGAAAATTTATTAATCTAAATGATACTTCTGTAGA
Organism: Algoriella sp.; assembly: GCF_036647415.1. Classification (NCBI taxonomy): domain Bacteria; kingdom Pseudomonadati; phylum Bacteroidota; class Flavobacteriia; order Flavobacteriales; family Weeksellaceae; genus Algoriella; species Algoriella sp. The sequence continues at coordinate 8,431 of NZ_JAVXKG010000037.1, read as the reverse complement.
TAAAGCGTTTGAACAAATTAGTCAAAACTCGTTGCAGTTTATGGGAATTATCAACAATACGGCTGGCGAAGTTTATTCGACAAATAATAATGAAGCAAATCAAGATTTTGCAATTGCGGGAATTTCTCAGTATCCAAATGCAAAATTGACGATGATGTTTGGACGAAACGGAAAAGTTGAGTTTAACAAAGAGTTGGATTTAGGAAAAGCTGTGCAAACTTTTGAAATTAGTAAAGTTTGGGCGCAAAATAAAGTGAATTATTTGGAATTGAATCCAGAACAAAATAAAACAGAAATCGAAGAAATAGGGAAACAATTTTCTATCGTAACATCTAACACAAGTTTGATTGTTTTGGAAAATGTTTCGGATTATGTGAAATATAAAATTAATCCACCAGCGGAATTACAATCAGAATTCAATAAATTATCGAAACAAGGTTTTGAACAAAAAGAAACTCGAAAAAATGATTTATTGAAAAACGCAATTGCGAAAGCAAAAGAATTGAAAGAATGGTGGAAGAAAGATTTTAAATATGTAAAACCAAAATATCCAAAACCTGTTGGGGATTCTACTGATGTCATAGTCGATGTAAGACTTGAAGATATGGCTCTTCCTGAATTTAATGCAAATGCGGATATGGAAGAAGTAAGTTATGAAGCTTCTTCAAATATGATGGTTAGAACTGCACAAGTTCACCATATAATGCCTGAACCAAACTCGGATAAAAAAATGAAGGATGAATCATCTGCTTCTGTTCCAGAAATTAAAATGGTCGATATTAAATCAGATAAAGAATACATGAAATTGATAGAAGTATCAAAAAATCCATATCAAACTTATTTAGATTTGAGAAAAGATTATGCCGAAACACCAGCGTTTTATTTTGATGTAGCAACCTATTTCTTTCAGAAAAAAGATAAAATAACAGGTTTACGAATTTTAAGTTCTATTGCAGATTTAGGTTTAGAAGATGCAGAATTGTATAAAATGTTAGCGTATAAATTGAAAGAAATTGAAGAATATCAAACCGAATTATTCATCACGAAGAAAGTATTGGATTGGCGACCTTTTGATGCGCAAAGTTACCGAGATTATGCCTTGGCGTTACAAGATAATGAGCAATATCAATCTGCTTTAGATAATTTATATAAAGTATTGACGAATGATTATTCAGTAGAAATTGCTAATCGAGATCGTGATATTACGGAGATTATTGTACCAGAAATTAATAATTTGATTTCGCTTCATCGCAAAGAATTGAATCTTTCTGAAATTAATAAAGACATTATTGTGGATATTCCTGTTGAGGTTCGCGTGGTGATGAATTGGAATAAAGATATGACAGATATTGATTTGTGGGTAACAGATCCGAATGGCGAAAAATGTTATTATGGACACAGAACTACAGTAATTGGAGGTAGAAATAGTGAAGATGTAACGCAAGGTTTCGGCCCAGAACAATTTATGTTGAAGAAAGCTATAAAAGGAAAATATAAGATTGAAACAAACTTTTTTGGAGAAAATCAAATGAGTATTTCTGGACCAACAACTATTTCGGCAGAGATTTATTTGTTTTATAGTTCAGGAAAACAAGTGAAGAAAATGATTACTTTTCAAAATAATAAACCAAATGCTGGAGGTGAAGGAATTTTGGTAGGAGAATTTGAATTTTAAATAAAGGAAAAGGAATCTCTTTCAAGATTCCTTTTTTTTGTCAAGCTGAATTTATTTCAGCTTCTCATCTTATATCTTATGAGATTCTTCGACAAGCTCAGAATGACAGCGTATTTAATTTTTCTTAATAATATTGCATTTTACAACAATCACATCCACTGATTTCGATCTAAACTTCTGTATTGTATAGCTTCGCTGATATGTTTTGGAAGAATTTTTTCTGAATTATCTAAATCTGCAATCGTTCGTCCAACACGAATAATTCTATCATAAGCACGTGCAGAAAGATTTAATCGTTCCATCACGATTTTAATTAAATTTTTTGAAGCATCATCCAATTCACAAAAAGCATCCAATTCTTTCGGTCCCATTTGCGAATTATAATGAACGCCAGAATTTCCAAAACGAACAGTTTGTAAATTTCGAGCTTTCATTACACGTTCCCTTATTACATTGCTTTTTTCGCCTTTTCTTTCTTGCGATAAATCATCAAACGGAACAGGATTTACTTCGATATGCAAATCAATTCTGTCCAACAAAGGTCCAGAAATCTTGTTCATATAACGTTGCATTTCTACTAAAGAGGACGTATTATTTGGATCATCCATAAAATAACCGCTCGGACTTGGATTCATTGAGGCAATTAACATAAAACTCGCAGGATAATTTACCGTAAATTTAGCACGAGAAATAGTTACTTCTCTATCTTCCAAAGGTTGACGCATTACTTCTAAAACAGTTCGTTTAAATTCAGGTAATTCATCTAAAAATAAGACACCATTATGTGCCAAAGAAATTTCACCTGGTTGAGGATATGAGCCGCCTCCAACCAACGCAACATCAGATATAGAATGATGAGGCGAGGAAAATGGACGACTAACAATTAATGATTTACTGGATAATTTTCCTGCAACACTATGTATTTTTGTTGTTTCTAAAGCTTCACTTACGGTCATTGGTGGTAAAATAGATGCAATTCGTTTGGCTAACATTGTTTTTCCACTTCCCGGTGGACCAATCAAAATAATATTATGTCCGCCTGCTGCAGCGACTTCCATCGCACGTTTTACATTTTCTTGTCCTTTTACATCTGCAAAATCGAACGGATAATTATTCATTTCATTAAAAAATGCAGCATTCAAATCAACTTTATGAGGTTGTAAAATTATTTCTCCGTTAAAAAAATCGACAACTTCTCGTATATTTTCTATCGCATATACATTTATTCCCTCTACAACAGCCGCTTCATCTGCGTTTTGTTTGGGTAATAAAATTCCTTCAAAACCTTCTTCTTTTGCTTTTATTGCAATAGGTAAAGCGCCTTTTATTGGGCGAAGCGAACCGTCAAGCGATAATTCTCCCATCATAACATAATGTCCAACTTGTTCAGGTTTTATTTGTTCTGATGCTGCTAAAATACCAATTGCAATAGGTAAATCATAAGCAGAACCTTCTTTTTGTAAATCGGCAGGCGCCATGTTAATAGTAATTTTTTTTCCAGGTAATTTTAAATTAGAATTTTTTAATGCAGCATTAATTCTAAAATTGCTCTCTTTGATAGCGCTATCGGGCAATCCAACCAAATGATAACCGACACCTTGATCAATATTAACTTCCACAATAATGGTTTGAGCAGAAACTCCGAAAATAGCACTTGCAAAAATTTTTACCAACATGAAATGATTTTTTTATAAATTTACTTCCTTTTTCTATTGAATAAAATAGCTGAAAGGATTTAAATATTTAATAATCAATTAAATAAAAACACTTCGGTGTTAATTCTATATGAAAAAAGAAAAATATTCTTTTGAATTTGATCGATTCGATGACAAATCAGAGTTAGGAGCTTTACAAAAAATAGTAGTAGACAAAGCTTTTGAAATATCACATAATGCTTACGCACCCTACTCAAATTTTAAAGTTGGTGCAGCAGTGCAATTAGAAAATGGAGAAATTTTTTCGAGCTCAAATCAAGAAAATGCTTCATACCCTGTAGGTACTTGTGCCGAAAGAGGTTTATTGGCTTATGTAAATGCAAATTTCCCAAATATAAAAATAGAAAAATTGGCTGTATCTACGCCTAACGTTAACTTTCCACTACCTCCGTGTGGTATGTGTCGACAATATATTTTGGAAATAGAAAAGAAACAAAAATCATCAATAGAGATCATTTTATCAGGAAATGAAGGGGAAGTTTTTGTCTTAAATTCAGCCAAATATTTGCTTCCATTACATTTTACAGATGAATTTTTAGGGTAGCAATTTTGTACACTAAATAGATTAGTTTAAATTTGTTCCAACGGAATTGTGCAATTATGGAAAAATTAACGCAAGAAACATACCTACAATGGTATCGTGAAATGACTTTTTGGCGTCGCTTTGAAGACAAGTGTCGTTCATTATATTTAAAGCAAAAAATTAGAGGTTTCTTACATTTATACAATGGACAAGAGGCTCTACCAGCTGGTTTTATTCATGCAATGAAACCTGGAGTAGATCATGTAATTACTGCATATCGATGCCACGTTTGGCCAATGGCTTTAGGAGTAGATCCTAAACGTATTTTAGCTGAATTATGTGGAAAAGAAACAGGAACTTCTCATGGTTTAGGAGGGTCTATGCACGTATTTAGTAAAGAACATAAGTTTTATGGAGGACACGGAATCGTTGGAGGACAAATTCCTTTAGGAGCAGGAATTGCTTTTGGAGATAAATTTTTTAACCGCGATGGTGTTACTATTTGTTTAATGGGAGATGGGGCAACTCGTCAAGGTACATTACATGAAACGTTCAATATGGCGATGAACTGGAAATTACCAGTTGTTTTTGTGTGCGAAAACAATCAATATGCTATGGGAACTTCTGTATCACGTACAGCAAACCATGAAGATGTTTGGAAATTAGGTTTAGGATATGATATGCCTTGTATGCCTGTAGATGGTATGGATCCTGTTAAAGTTGCAGAAGCAGCTTACGAAGCAATCGAAAGAGCGCGTCGTGGAGATGGACCAACTTTCTTAGACGTTCGTACATATCGTTATAGAGGTCACTCTATGTCTGATGCTGAGCCTTATCGTACAAAAGAAGAGGTAGAAAATTACAAACAAGAAGATCCTATCTTAAATGTAGAAAATCATATTTTAGTTAATAATTGGGCAACTAAAGAACAATTAGACGCTATTATAGAAGAAGTAAAAGTACAAGTTGAGGAATGTGCAGAATTCGCAGAAAATTCTGAATATCCAAATGAAAGCGTAATGTACGATTATATCTATACACAAGAGGATTATCCATTTTTAGATAAAGTAGAAAACAACTAAACCATGGCTGAAATTATTACAATGCCTCGCTTAAGCGATACAATGGAGGAAGGAACTGTTGTAAAATGGCACAAAAATGTAGGAGATAAAATTGCGGAAGGCGATATTTTAGCTGATATAGAAACTGATAAAGCAATTCAAGAATTCGAATCAGAATTTGATGGTGTTTTATTATATCAAGGTGTTGCAGAAGGTGTTTCAACGAATGTTGATGAGGTTTTAGCAATTATTGGTCAACAAGGTGAAGATATTTCTGGTTTAATCGGAGGAGAAAAAACTGTAACTGAAACAAAAGAAGAGGTTAAAGAAGTATCAACTCAGGAAGTTAAAGCAGAAGCTAAATCTACAGTAGAAATTCCTTCAAATGTTGAAGTTATTACAATGCCTCGTCTTTCTGATACAATGGAAGAAGGTACGGTTGTTGTTTGGCACAAAAATGTTGGAGATAAAGTTTCTGAAGGCGATATTTTAGCTGATATAGAAACAGATAAAGCTGTACAAGAATTCGAATCAGAAGTTGATGGAGTTTTATTATACCAAGGTGTTAAATTAAATGAGCCTGCGCCGGTAGATTCTATTTTAGTAATTATTGGTGAAGCTGGTACAGATGTTTCTGCAATCGTTGCAAATGGTGGTGTTGTTACAGCTTCTACAGAAGTTGTGGACGATGAGAAACCAGTTGTAGTACAATTAGAAGTAAGTAATAAAGTAGAAGAAGTTGCTTCTTCTAACGATCGTATTTTTGCTTCGCCTTTGGCTAAAACTATTGCAAAAGATAAAGGAATTAATTTAGCTGAGGTTAAAGGTTCTGGTGATCACGGTAGAATTGTTAAAAAAGATATCGAAAATTATCAACCAGCAGTAGAAGCAAAATCTGAAGCAGTTAAACCTGCTCAAACATTTGTTTCTGGAGAAGATAAAGTGATTCCAAATTCTCAAATGAGAAAAATTATCGCAAAACGTTTAGCAGAATCTAAATTTACAGCTCCTCATTATTACTTAAATGTAGAGTTGGATATGGATAATGCAATTGCTGCACGTAAGCAATTAAACACTGTTCCTAATACAAAAGTATCTTTTAATGATATTGTTGTTAAGGCATGTGCAATGGCTTTACGTCAACATCCTGCGGTTAATTCAACTTGGACAGATACAGAAATTATTCAACACGGAGACATCAATATTGGTGTAGCTGTAGCTGTAGAAGATGGTTTATTGGTTCCTGTAGTTAAAAACACGGATCAAAAATCATTTACTCAAATTTCTGCTGAGATTAAAGATTATGCAGGTCGTGCAAGAGAACGTAAGTTGAAAGCAGACGAAATGGATAAATCTACATTCTCAGTTTCTAATTTAGGTATGTTTGGTATCGAATCATTTACATCGATTATTAATCAACCAAATTCTTGTATCTTATCAGTAGGTGCAATTATAGAAAAACCTGTGGTAAAAGACGGACAAATTGTTGTAGGTAATACAATGAAATTATCTTTAGCTTGCGATCACAGAACTGTAGATGGAGCAACAGGTGCACAATTCTTACAAACATTAAGAATGTACATCGAAAATCCAGTTACAATGTTAGTCTAATCAAAAGATTTAATATAATTTTTAAAAGACCATTCATCGAATGGTCTTTTTTTTTGTTGTAGTTCCTATAGATGTTTCGTATTTTTAAACTCTAAACCTACTAAATGCAACAATTAAAATTTTATTTTAATATATTAAAACAAACAGTTCTCGAATTTGGAGAAGATCGAATTATGAAATTGAGTGCTTCATTAACTTATTATGCACTTTTTTCACTTTCTCCATTAATCTTGATTATTATTTCTAGCGCAAGTCTTTTTTTTAAGAAAGATGCAATAGAAAATAGAATGTATTATGAGTTGAAAAATATTGTAGGTCCAGATATAGCATTAGTTATACAAAATTTTGTAGCAAATTCTACTTTGTCAGGCGATAGTTCTGCTGCTTTATATATTGGTATTGGAGTTTTAATATTTGGTTCTACAACACTTTTTACAGATATGCAAGATAGTTTGAATCTTATTTGGAGAGTAGAAGCAGTTCCACGTAAAGCATGGTTAAAATTTATAATAAATAGAGGATTATCTTTCCTTGTAATTCTAATTTTAGGATTAGTGTTAATTGCAACAGTTATTCTGAACGGAATATTAGTTAGTTTTGGAGAAGAAATTTTTAGTTTGCTAGAATTAGATACAGTAATTACTAAAACATCCTTGATTCTTTTAAATAATGGATTGAGTATATTTATCTCAATAATGATTTTTTATATTTTGTTCAAAATTTTACCTGATGCACGCATCAAAACAAAACCTGCATTTATAGGTGCTATATTTACAGCGATTCTTTTCTTTGCAGCGAAATATTTTATAGGAATCTATATAGCAAACACACGATACACAACAATTTTCGGGTCAGCAGGTTCGTTGGTTATATTATTATTGTGGATTTATTATGTAGCAACAATAATTTATCTCGGTGCAAAATTTACAAAAGTTTATGCCGAAATGAAAGGTTATCCAATCATACCAACCAAAAACGCAAAACTTCGTAAAGTCTCCTACGTAGACCATATTGCCGAAAAACACAATTACGAAAATATCGACTAACAATACATATTATAAATATCCAAGCTCGAAAATCATTTCGAGCTTTTTTTGACTATATCTATTGTACATCCATTTTGTCCTTCTGAGCCTGTCGAAGAATTTTTATGTTTTTTCTATTATATATAGACCCGATCTTCAGACTTCATTTCAATATTATATAATGAAAGAATATTTTTCTGAATACATTTCCAGCTTACGCTGCAACTTTTCTCGAGTTCTTGCACCAAAGTACCCAGCTCTGAATTTGCTTAAAACCGCAAATCATCCCTGTCTAAACATTTCCTTGCGGTAAAAATAACTTTGTCTTTGTCATTCTGAGCTTGTCGAAGAATCCTTACCTTTTCTTATTATATATAGATACTGTTCTGCTGAACTTGTTTCAGCATCACATCACGAATTATTCCCTCGAGGGGGATTATAGGGGTGTATTCTTTTCAGGATTCTATAATTCTTATATATTAAAGAACGATTTTCCTTTTTGTCATTCTGAGCCTGTCGAAGAATCTTATTCATCTCTCCCTCGAAAGCATAATAGAAATGTATTCTCTTTAAAAATATATCATCATTATAAATATGTACTAACACTTTTCTCTTGATTAGCTTTTAAAACCCTCCAAATAGAACTGACTATTCACGATAAAATCTCTCGAAATCTCCCGATTTTCCTGCTTTTTCACTTCAAAACCCTCCCTACGAGAAAAAGTTTCAAAAAATATTTGCCTTTATACCAGTTAGTTAAGGTTAGTTTGTAAAATAAATGTAAAATCTGTTTGGAAAAGCGGAATAATGGGTTGTATATT
>NZ_JAVXKG010000036.1:0-28525 GCF_036647415.1 Algoriella sp. | reverse complement strand
TGTTTTTCAGCTATTTTTTTTAATGTAGCAATTAATGCATCAATTTCTTCTTTTGTTGTTTCGTAAGAAAAAGATACGCGTAATGGTGTCATTTGGTCAATTTCTTCATCAGAATATAAAGTAGACATTACCAAGGAAACTTTTGCTGCGCCAGAGCTACAGGCACTTCCCTGAGAAACAGCAATTCCTGCTAACTCTAATTCAAATCCGATTAATGTGTCGTGAAATGGTAATTTAATTGACAATAAAGCATATAAACTTTTGTCTAAATTTGCTGATAATCCATTAAAAGCTACACCAGGAATGGATTCTTGTAATTGATCTATTGTGTATTGTTTAATTTCTTTGATGTGCGCAATGTGCGCGTCCAATTCGTCAATTGCTAAATCAAATGCTTTAGAAAGACCAACAATTCCATATACATTTTCTGTACCAGAACGCATTCCTCTTTCTTGTCCACCACCAGCAATTAATGGCTTTATGTGCGATGCTTTTTTGGCGTATAAAAATCCTGCACCTTTTGGACCATGAATTTTATGAGCAGAGCAAGAAGCAAAATCAATTCCTAAATCTTTAAAATCTAGTTCATAATGCCCAACAGTTTGTACAGTATCTGTATGAAATAATGTATTGTTTTCTTGACAAAGTTGAGAAATTCGTTTTACATCAGTCAAATTTCCAATTTCATTATTGGCATGCATTAACGAAACCAATGTTTTTTTGGATTGATCTTTTACTAATTCTTCTAATTGAGCATAATCAACATCACCATTTTTCAAAATATTAAGACGAATAACTTCCGCTTTTCCTCTAACTTCTAAATCTTTGATGCTTTCTATCACACATTTATGTTCCATATCTGTTGTGATAATACGAGTTACGTCCAAATCATTAACACAAGAACGAATAATTGTATTGTTAGATTCTGTTCCACAAGAAGTAAAATAAATTTCGGCAGGAGATACATTAAGACGTTGAGCAATATTCTTCCTTGATAATTCGATTAACGCTTTTGCTTCTCTACCAAAAACATGTGTAGATGAAGGATTTCCGTAAATGTTTTTCATTACGTTTGCCATTTCGTCAACAACTTCTGGACGAATAGCAGTCGTTGCTGCATTATCTAAATATACTCTTTGCATAATTTTCTCTTTTAACCTATTTATCGATTTCTGGTTTTGAATAACAAATTTAGGTAAAATGAAATGATTATGGAAGTATAATCTATTTAAAACGCATTAAGTCTGATGAAAGAAATCTCCATTCTGGTGTAAGTGCAACACCTTCAGTGGCTTCGTTCCATGGGGAGATGTAGTCGTTACTTGGATTTGTGATGATTTGAATGTCTTGACTTGGATAATAAGTTTGTGCAAGAATATATATCTTATTTCCTTTATTGTCTGTTGCGACATCCATTACAATAACTGCATGGCTTTTTGTTGCACCTTTTTGAAATAAGACATCCCCAATTTGTAAATCTTTAAACGGAATAGCCTCTAAAAGATGTTTTATGGTTGAAGGATTTGAGTTTTCTAAATAATATGTTAGATATTCTTTGTATTTTTTATAGGAATAATCGCCGTTTATGTATTTTGTGTATGGAATCGGATTGGTTGGTATTTTTGCTAAAGCGTCTAATTTATCGTAGTTTTTTGTTTGAAAAAAATATTCCGCTCTAAGACTAATTACACCATTTTCATTAAACTGTACGTTTTTTGTAGGTTGTTCTAAATCTAAAACTCCAACATAAATGTTCGGATTCGCTTTTTTTTGCCCATTGTACATATAAACGGGTACATTATCATTTTTTAGAGAAATATTATTTAGCCAACTCGCAAAACCAGACAAGTTTTTTTGTCTACTATAATTAAGAGGTGTATCAAATTTTGCGTAAATTTTTAATTCTTTTTTATGAATTAAATGATCTAATCCAATGTTTTCAATCGATTCATCATTTAAAGATTTTTTTGCGATATGCGTATTACAAGAACTAAAGAGAATGGCTGATATGATAATTGTAAAAAATGTTTTCATTGTAGGAGTTCTCTTCTTAATTTTCTTGAGTCAAAAGTTGAATTTGATCTCTTAATTCTGCTGCTTTTATAAAATCAAGATTTTTTGCAGCTTTCTCCATTTCTTTTTGCAATTTTTGTACCAATTTATCTTTGTCCTCTGTTGAGTAATTTTCGTTAATCTCAGCCGCTTGATTCACTAAACTTTTTTGTTCGTACGGATTTTCTTCAAAACTTGCTGAAGCCATACTTAGTTGCGTTATTTTTTTGTTAAGCGGAGTTGGAACTTTTCCGTGGTCTTTATTGTATTGCATTTGTATTTCGCGACGACGATTGGTTTCGTCTATTGTTTTTTGCATACTATCGGTCATTCTATCCGCATACAAAATTGCCAAACCATTTACATTTCTCGCCGCACGACCAACAGTCTGCGTTAATGAACGATGACTTCTTAAAAAACCTTCTTTATCGGCATCTAAAATAGCAACCAAAGAAACTTCTGGCAAATCTAAACCTTCTCTCAAAAGATTAACACCAACTAAAACATCAAACAAACCAGTACGTAAATCTGCCATAATCTGCACGCGTTCTAACGTATCAACATCAGAATGTATGTAACGACAACGCACACCATATCGTGTTAAATATTTTGTCAATTCTTCCGCCATTCGTTTTGTAAGAGTTGTCACCAAAACACGTTCGTCTAATTCTACACGTTTATTGATTTCTTCCATCAAATTATCAACTTGATTTTGCGATGGACGAATTTCTATTACAGGATCTAATAAACCAGTCGGGCGAATAACTTGTTCTACAACAATTCCTTCTGATTTTTCTAATTCATAATTTGCAGGAGTTGCCGAAACATAAATAACTTGATTTTGTAAAGCTTCAAATTCTTCAAATTTTAATGGACGATTATCCATTGCAGCAGGAAGTCGGAAACCATATTCTACCAAATTCTCTTTACGCGAGCGGTCTCCACCATACATTGCATGAACTTGAGAAACGGTAACGTGCGATTCATCAATTACCATCAAATAATCTTCGGGGAAATAATCTAACAAACAGAAAGGACGAGTTCCTGGTTCTCGACCATCTAAATATCTTGAATAATTCTCGATTCCAGAGCAATAACCTAACTCTTTTATCATTTCCAAATCAAATTCGGTACGTTCTTGTAAACGTTTTGCTTCTAAGTTTTTACCGATTTCTTGAAAATATTCTGTTTGTTTTCCTAAATCAATCTGTATATCAGCAATAGCGCCATTTAGTGTATCTTTAGAAGTTACAAAAAGATTGGCAGGATAAATATTAATTTTATCTAATTTCGCAGTTGTTTTACCAGAATCTACATTAAACACAGAAATTTCTTCAATTTCATCTCCAAAGAAATTAACTCTGATTCCGTCATCTGCATAAGCAGGAAAAATATCTAATGTATCGCCTTTTATTCGGAAATTTCCACGTTGAAATAATCCTTCTGTTCTTGAATATAATGCTTGTACTAATTTGTGTAAAAAAGCCGTTCTCGAAATAATTTGTCCCGTTTCTATTTGAATGACATTTTTATGAAATTCATTAGGATTTCCAATACCATATAAACATGAAACTGATGCAATCACAATAATATCGCGACGTCCAGAAAGTAGGGAAGAAGTTGTGCTAAGACGAAGTTTTTCTATTTCTTCGTTAATCGATAAATCTTTCTCTATATATGTTCCTGATGAAGGAATATAAGCTTCTGGTTGATAATAATCGTAGTAAGAAACAAAATATTCTACCGCATTATTTGGAAAAAATTCTTTGAATTCCATAAACAATTGTGCTGCCAAAGTCTTGTTATGAGCCAAAACCAACGTGGGACGCTGTGTTTCTTGCACAACATTGGCAATAGTAAATGTTTTTCCAGAACCTGTAACTCCCAAAAGTGTTTGATAACGGTCTTTATTAAGGATTCCGTTTGTTAAATCTTGGATAGCTTTTGGCTGATCACCAGTCGGTTCGAATTCAGAATTTAGTTGAAACTGCATCTTACAAATTTAAGAAAAATAAGACAAAAAATGATAAAGATTAATGATTGTGAAGTGAGGAAAGTTGTAAAAAATAAAAAGGCGACATTAAGTCACCTTTTCATCAAAACCACAAAAAAATGAGAAAACTGTTTACTTAGTAAACAAACTTCCTTCCATTATTACAAGCTATTGCTCGCTATAACCATTGCAAATATAGGTCGGTTTTCTGTGCGTGCACAATAAATTGCAATACTTTGTTTTATTGGTGTCGATAAAAGATATTTATAATGTTGTTAAATCTACTGATTACAACGTTTTCGTAGATTTCAAACTTCGGTATAGTGTTAAGTTTACACTAGCGAATTTTCGCTAAATTCCATAACTTTTCTAATTCGGAAAGAGTTAAATCGCCCATTTCTTGACCGTTTTCTTTCACGATTTTTTCTAATTTTTGGAATCTTGAAATAAATTTTTTGTTAGATCGTTCTAACGCATCTTCAGAATTAATGCCTACAAATCGTCCATAATTGATTAAAGAAAATAAAATATCGCCAAATTCCATCTCTTTATCTGTTGGATTTTGCTCTTCTTTAAACTCTATAATTTCTTCTTGAATTTTCTCAAAAACTTGTTCAGAATTTTCAAATTCAAAACCAACGCCTTTTACTTTGTCTTGAATTCTGTAAGCTTTTACCATTGCTGGTAATGAAGTAGGAACGCCAGAAAGTACAGATTTGTTGCCTTCCTTTAGTTTTATTTGTTCCCAGTTTTGTAGTACTTGTTCTTCGGTATTTGCTTCTACATCGCCGTAAATATGTGGATGACGATGAATTAATTTGTCGCAAATACTATTTAGTACATCAGCAACATCAAATTGATTTTGTTCTGATGCGATTTTAGCATAAAAAACTAGGTGAAGAAAAACATCACCTAGTTCTTTTTTTATTTCATCTGAATCTTTTTCGATGATGGCATCCGAAAGTTCATAAATTTCTTCGATAGATAACGTACGCAACGTTTCCATTGTTTGTTTACGATCCCACGGACATTTTTCACGTAATTCATCCATTATGTCTAACAATCTTTCGAAAGCTTGTAATTGATTTTTACGTGTATTCATCCTTTAATTATTCAGCGTCTTTATCTTTTTTTGCTGTAGCTTTCTTAGCAGCAGGTTTCTTAGCAGCAGGTTTTTCTTCAGCGTCTTTTTTGTCAGCCGCCTTTTTAGCAGGAGCTTTCTTTTTTGGTTTTTCTTCTACAGCGACTTCTTCAGTAGCTTCTACTTCAGCAACAGGTGCTTCAATTTGAGCTTCTTGTGCTTGTTGAGCAGCCATTGCAGCTTCTACAGCAGCTAAGTCAATGTTTAATAATCCGTTTTTATGTAAGATATTATACCATTGGAATAATTTTTTCAAATCAGAATCATAAACTCTTGAATCGTCATATTCTGGTAAAACTTCTTCCATATATTTACGTAATTCCGCTCCAGAAACTTTGTGATCTACAGTTTCTCCACCGTTTTCTTTTTTGTAAATTCTGAAGAAAACTTCTGCTAAAGGATACTCTTGTGATACACCGTAAATAGCAACATTGTCTAATAAACTAACATTGTAGTTAGATGCGATTGAGATTTTTTTTCCTTTTTCTAAATCTTCAACAACAAAACCTCCTCTTGTTTGAGAAATTAAACGGTATAATCCTGGTTTTCCTGAAATTGCGATAACTCTTGATAAATCCATATTCTAAATGTATGTTTAAGGGTCTATGAAGGGAACTTCATTTTGTAACTCGTGTTTACTTTCCCTTTTGTTATATTTTTTAATTTATTACTTATTAATTTCTTTTTAAAGCTCGAAATATAGTCAATAAAAAGCTTTCCTTCCAAATGATCATATTCGTGTTGAATAACACGAGCACGAATATCGGAAAAAGTTTCGGTATGTTTCTCCCAATTTTCATCAAAATATTCTAACGTAACAGATTCTGGACGTGTTACATCTTCATGTATATGAGGAATACTTAAACATCCTTCTGTAAAAGCCCATTCGTCACCTTCAGAACTTCCGATTTGTTTTGGATTGATAAAAATGCGTTTAAAATCTTTCAATTCATCTTTCACATCTTCATAATCTTCATCTTCTTCAAAAGGCGAGCAATCTACAATAAATAAACGTATATCTTTTCCGATTTGAGGAGCTGCGATACCAACTCCATTAGAGTCGTACATTGTATCGAACATATTCTCGATCAGTTCATTTAAATTTTTATAATCTTGATCTATTTCGTGTGAAACTTTACGCAAGACAGGGTCTCCGTAAGCTACAACTGGTAATACCATTTTTGATCTTTTTTTATTAATTTAACAGCAAAGATACAATTTGTTATAATTTATGTGATAAAAATGATTGTAAAATTATTACAGCACTTACTTTATCTACCATTCCTTTTTCTTGACGTTTTTTCTTTTTCATTCCACCTTCAAACATTGCGCGAGATGCCATTTTTGAGGTAAACATTTCATTTTCACGATGAATTTTTATCAATGGAAACTCTTTTTCGAACTTTTTTAGAAAAGGTTGAATTTGATTTTCAATCTCATTTAATTCACCCGAAAATCGAACAGATAATCCAACTACAAGGTCAGAAACGTTTTCTTTTTGAATATATTGTTTCAAGAAATCCATCAATTTTGATGTTTCTATTGTATCAACTGGAGAAGCAATAATCTGCATTTCATCCGTTGCTGCAACACCTGTTCTTTTTCCTCCGTAATCTAAAGCTACTATTCTTGACATCTGGCAAATTTATAAAAACGATTCAATAATAAATAATCTCTATGAAAACCCTTCAGATTAATTTTTATATTTGTGGCAATATTTAATTAAAGATGGAGAATTTAAGACAAATTATAGAAAAAGCTTGGGACAATAAAGAATTGTTACAAGAAGAAGCGACGCAAACTGCAATTCGTGAAGTTATAGAATTAATAGATAACGGACAATTACGTTGTGCAGAACCTGTAGCAGACGGTTGGCAAGTGAATGAATGGGTGAAAAAAGCAGTCGTTATGTATTTCCCAATTCAGAAAATGGAAACTTTAGAAGCAGGGATTTTTGAATACCATGATAAAATGGAATTAAAACGTAACTATGCAGAAAAAGGAATTCGTGTTGTACCAAATGCTGTTGCTCGTTACGGTGCTTATATTTCTTCTGGAGTTATTTTAATGCCATCTTATGTAAATATTGGTGCTTATGTAGATGAAGGAACAATGGTTGACACTTGGGCTACTGTAGGTTCTTGTGCGCAAATTGGTAAAAATGTACATTTATCTGGTGGTGTTGGTATTGGTGGAGTTTTAGAGCCATTGCAAGCTGCTCCAGTAATTATCGAAGATAACGCTTTTATCGGTTCTCGTTGTATCGTTGTAGAAGGTGTACACGTAGGTAAAGAAGCGGTTTTAGGAGCAAATGTTGTACTTACTGCATCTACAAAAATTATTGATGTTACAGGAGATGAGCCAATTGAAATGAAAGGTTTTGTACCAGCTCGTTCAGTGGTTATTCCAGGTTCTTACACGAAAAAATTTGCGGCAGGAGAATATCAAGTTCCTTGTGCATTGATTATCGGAACACGTAAAGAGTCTACAGATAAAAAGACATCTTTGAATGATGCTTTACGCGAACATAATGTTGCGGTGTAAATATTGTCTATAAAATAGATTACAAAACGATTTTTTTATTTAATATAAAAAAATCGTTTTTTTTTTATTAAATTTTGGTTAATTAAATACTGTTTCAGATTTTTGCAGCTTTAATTAGCACATATGAATTTTCCTAAAAATCCGTTATTTCTTTTTATTCAAAGAATATTTTTAGTTTTACTATTATATACAGTTGTAAGATTAGGATTCTATTTTTATAATCAATCTTTTTTTCCAGAAATAAATGCAGATGTATTTATGGGAGGATTAAAATTTGATTTATCTGTTATTGGTTATATTAATATTGTATTTGCAATTTTACATTTAATACCAGGAAAATTTCAAGAGAATAAAAAATATCAGACTATTTTATTTTATAGTTTCTTTCTTGTAAATGGTTTATTTATTTCGCTTAATTTTATTGATTACGAGTACTTTAGATTCATTGGTAGACGTAGTTCTTTTAGTATGATTATAGCTGAAGGGATGACAAATGAAATAGGCGGTTTAATTATTTCATATTTTGTTGACTATTGGAAAATTCCAGTTTTTATTTTTTCTAGTATGTTGATTTTTATGTTTTTATTGAAAAAAATAAATTATCAATCGGTGAAAAAAATGTCAACAATAGGTTCGCTGTTATCACTAGTGTGCATAGTTCTTATTTTGTTTTTGATGGGAAGAGGAATAGATAGAAAACCTTTAAGTATTGTTGATGCATCTAAATATGGGCCAATAGGAACATCTGCTTTAGTACTTAACACGCCATTTACAGTTTTAAAAACATTAAATAAAAATGAAAGTTTAAAACAAACTGTATATTATAAAGAAGATATCGCAAATAAGATATTCAATCCAATTCAAACTTTCTCTTACAAAAACACAAATAAAAAGAATGTTGTTATTTTAATTTTAGAGAGTTTTGGAAGAGAGAATATACAACGAGGTCAAACGCCATTTTTAGATTCTTTAATTACTAAAAGTTATTATTTTGAGAATGGATTTGCAAACGGGAAGTTATCAATAGACGCTGTTCCTTCTATTATTTCTAGTGTGCCAAGTTTGATGAACAAGAGTTTTATTTCGTCTAGTTATGCATTAAATAGTGTGTATGGATTACCAAAAGTATTAAAAGATAACGGATATTCAACTTCGTTTTTTCATGGCGCTTTTAACGGAAGTCAAAATTTTGATCAATACTCAAATGTTGCTGGTTTTGAGCGATATTATGGTAAAAATGAATATGTAGGTCCTGCATCATTTGATGGAAAGTGGGGTGTTTTTGATGAAGATTTTTTACAGTTTTTTACACATAAATTATCAGATTTTAAGCAACCTTTCTTTTCTACTTTATTTACAATTTCGTCTCATCCTCCTTTTACAATTCCAGAAAAGTACAAAGGCAAATTTCCGAAAGGAACAACTGAAATTCATGAATCTATAGCTTATTCGGATTTTGCATTAGAAAAATTTTTTAAATCTGCAGAAAAAAAAGCATGGTATAAAAATACAATATTTGTTATAACAGCTGACCATACATCATCTAGTGGAGCAGAAGAAGTTTATAAAAATAACGTTGGTAAATTTAGAATTCCAATTATGTTTTATGTTCCAAATGATCCTACAATGGTTGGTAAGAGTTCTAAAAATTTTCAACAAATAGATATTCTTCCAAGTTTGATGGATTATTTACAACTTAACGGAAAAATAATATCTTACGGGAAATCATATAAATCGGATAAAGATTTTGTTGTTAATTATTTAGATAATATTTATAATCTAAATAAGGGAGATTATTACATGGCTTTTGATGGAACAAAATCATTGGCATTATATAATTGGAAAACAGACCCATTGTTAAAAGAAAATCTTATAAATAAAGATAAAATTAAAACACAAGAAATGGAGAGTTTTATGAAGGCCTATATCCAATCGTTTAACAAAAGAGTATCTAAAAATCAATTAACATTAGGAAATAAAGAATTGTAGAATTAGCATATATTTTCTTAATTTTGCTGTATAACTTAGTTTTATGAAGATATTAATCATCCAACATAAGATGATTGGAGATGTACTGATTACTTCATTATTGTGTGAAAATCTTAAAAAAGCATATCCAAATGCAACAATAGATTATTTGGTAAATAGCAATACTTTACCTGTTTTAGAGAATAATCCATATATCGATAATAAAATTATTTTTGATGAAAAAGAGGATAAAGGATTATTAAAATTAATTCAATTTTCTAAACAAGTCAATCAAAATAAGTATGATGTTGTGATTGATGCCTATTCTAAACTTCAAAGTTGGGTTGATGTTTGGATTAATAATGCACCAAAAAAAATATCATATAAAAAATCAGGACGTACTTTTCTCTACACGGATAATGTAATAAAACATGATAAACCAAACTCTGTATTAGGATTAGCGATAGAGCATCGTTTAGAATTGTTAAAACCACTTGGAATTTCAACTCCATTTGCTACAGAACCAAAATTATATTTAACAGAAATAGAAATCCAATCAGCTAAAGATTTATTCAAGAAATATAAAGTAGATTCTTCCCGAAAAACTGTAATGATAAGTCTTTTAGGTTCTGATTTATCTAAAACGTATCCGTTAAATCAAATGGCAAAATTAGTTGATTTTATTGGTGATAATTATAATGTTAATATTTTGTTTAATTATTTTCCGAAACAATTATCGCAAGCCGAAGAAGTTTACAATCAATTATCAGATAAGACAAAATCAAAGGTTTATTTCGAATTATTGGGCGATGATTTGCGTCAATTTATAGCGATAGCTAATGAATGCGATTTGATTGTTGGTAATGACGGTGGTGCAATAAATATGAGCAAAGCTGTTGGTAAAAAATCGTTTATTATTTTTTCTCCTTGGATTGATAAAAATGTTTGGGCAACTTTTGAAGATGGAATTAATCATACAAGTGTGCATTTAAAAGACTATTTTCCTAATAAATTTGCAGGTTTAACGAATCAACAGTTAAAAAAAGATGTGAATTCATTTTATATGCTATTTGATTTTGAATTATTTAAGAGTAATTTGAAGAATTTTTTGGATCAGCATATAAAAGAATCATTAAAAAATAATAGTTTTGCCGTAGACGAACCAAACATTAACTCTACTAATATTGGCTTAAAAAACACAATGTCTACTAAAATTTCAGCTTTACTGATAGCATACAACGAGGAGAAAAATATACAACGTTATTTGAATGATGTTGATTTTGCTGATGAAATAATTATTGTAGATTCTTATAGCACAGATAAAACTGAGCAAATTGCACTTCAAAACCCAAAAGTTAAATTTATAAAAAGAAAGTTTGATAATTTCACTAATCAAAGAAATTATGCTTTGTCGATTGCTGAAAATGATTGGATAACGTTTTTTGATGCTGACGAAGGAATTCCAGATGAATTGAAAAAAGAAATCAAAGAAACTGTAAATAATAATCCTCAATTTGATGTTTATTATGTTTATCGTAAATTCTTTTTTAAGAATAAATATATCAAATACACAGGAATGCAAAATGATAAAGCCATTCGTGTTTTTAAAAAATCAAAATCTCGTTATCGATTAGACCGTATGGTGCATGAAATTGTAGAATACGAAGGAAAGGCAGGTTTTTTGAAAAATAAATTAGATCATTATACTTTTGATAATGAAGAAGAATATTTAGCAAAACTAAATAGTTACTCTAAATTACGTGCAAAAGAACTTCGTTTAAAAAATCTAAAACCATCATTTTTTCATCGTAAAATAAAGCCAGCTTACCGTTTTTTTAATTATTATATTATACGTTTAGGTTTTTTAGATGGACAAGAAGGATATACAATTGCAAAACTTCATGCAATTTCGGTTGCGAATCGTTATAAATATCTAGATGAAATTTACCAAGAAGAAAACCTAAAATCTCCGATTAACTAAGAAGTTTAAGATTTTATTATAAATTTGTCTCAATTATAAAATACAATCATGAAAGCATATGTTTTTCCAGGACAAGGCGCTCAATTCTCAGGAATGGGAAAAGACTTGTACGAAAACTCTACACTAGCAAAAGAATTATTTGATAAAGCGAACGAAATATTAGGATTTGATATTAAATCAATTATGTTTGATGGTTCTGCTGAAGATTTAAAACAAACTAAAGTTACACAACCTGCGGTTTTTTTACATTCAGTAATTTTAGCAAAAACATTAGTAGATTTTAAACCAGAAATGGTTGCTGGTCATTCTTTAGGAGAAATTTCTGCTTTAGTTGCAAATGAAACATTAGATTTTGAATCTGGTTTAAAATTAGTTTACAAACGTGCTTTAGCAATGCAAGCAGCTTGTGAAGCAAATCCATCTACAATGGCTGCAATTTTAGGACTAGAGGACGAAATTGTAGAAAATGCTTGTAAAGAAATAGAAGGAGTAGTGGTAGCTGCAAATTATAACTGTCCAGGTCAATTAGTTATTTCTGGAGAGATTGAAGCTGTTAATTTAGCATGTGAAAAGCTAAAAGAATTAGGCGCAAAACGCGCTTTAGTTTTACCAGTTGGTGGTGCTTTTCATTCACCTTTAATGAAGCCTGCTGAAGAAGAATTAGCAAAGGCAATTGAAGAGACAGTTTTTAATACTCCAATTTGTCCAGTTTATCAAAATGTATCTACAACAGCTGTTACAGATCCTACTGAGATTAAAAAGAATTTAATTGCACAATTAACAGCTCCTGTAAAATGGACGCAATCTGTACAAAACATGATTGCAGATGGTGCGACAGAATTTATAGAAGTTGGTCCAGGAAACACTTTACAAGGTTTAGTTAAAAAAATAAATAGAGAAGTTTCTACTTCTTCTGCAACAATATAAAATGAAAAACTTCCGTTCCAATGGTAAATTATTCCTTATCGGGGAATATATTGTTATGGATGGCGCGAAAGCATTTGCACTGCCCACAAAATATGGGCAGTGTCTTTTTGTTGAGCAAAATCTTTTGCAAAAAAATACACTTAATTGGAAAGCAAAAAAACACGATGATTCGCTTTGGTTTGAAGCTCAGTTTGAATTAAATTCTCTGAAAATTATTTCTTCAACCAATCATAAATTAAGCGAATCGTTGCAAAATAGTTTACTTCAAGCAAAATCTTTAAATTCTTCTTTTTTTACGTCTAATTTGAGTTATAATTGTGAAACAAAATTAGAATATCCGCAAGAATGGGGACTTGGAAGTAGCTCTACATTAATAGATTTAATTAGTCAATGGGTTGATATAAATCCGTTTGAATTAAATAAATTAACCTTCAACACAAGTGGTTATGACGTTGCTTGTGCTCATCATAATCAACCAATTTTATTCTCTAATCACCCAATTAATGTTGAAGAATTAGAATTGAATTGGAATTTTATGGATGATTTATATTTTGTTTATCTTAATCAAAAACAAGATACGCAGGCTGTTGTGGGAAATCACTATAAAAACAAAGAAAAAGATTGGAACTTAATTCATCATCTTTCTGATTTGGTTCTCAAAACAATAAAAGTTGAAAATTTGAATGATTTTGAAGATATTTTGAACGAATATCAAGATAAATTAGCCATTTTTATGCAACAACCAAAGGTTAAAGATTTATATTTTTCGGATTATGAAGGTACTGTAAAAAGTCTTGGAGCTTGGGGAGGAGATTTTGTTTTGGTTACAAAACGTGATGGTTTCGAAGATTATTTCAAACAAAAAGGATACAACATTATTGTACCCTTTCGTGAGATGATTTTAATCTAATTATTTTTTACCAATCAAGGCTTTTAATTTCTTTTTACGAGCTTGTTTCAACTGAAATTTATGTTGAAATTCTTCTGTATAAAACCACATTTTATCTATTGTCTCTTGTTCAGGTTTTTGATATAATTTGGCATATTCTTTCGCCATAATTTCTACCATTTCTTTGTAAGGCGATAGACGTGAAAAATTTTTCATACGTTGCTCAAAATTCATCGAATCATGAAAATTCATTCGGTTAAGATCCACCAAATAAAATTCGTACTGATTTTCTCCAACTTGTTTTATTAGCGTATTTCCTGGCGAATGATCTAGAAATTCTATTCCAGCTTCATGCAAATCAAACGTAAATTTTGTAAATTGTTTTAAGATTTCTTCTCTATTCTCCCAAGTCGGAATTTCTACTAATTCGCGATACGTTAAATCAGCTTCCACTAATTCACAAAAATAATAGCTATCTAAAAAACTTAATACAGATTTATTTTCTACAAAAGCAATTGGATAAGGTGTCTTAAAACCAGAATTAATTAAATTTTCTGCATATTCGTAAGATCGTTGAGCTTTTGATTTTCTAAAAAAACGGTAAACAAATTTATTAATGATATTCGGAATTTTAAACGATTTTATAGTCGCTATTTTACCAGATTCTAAAGTTGTTTTTTTTATCGAATTTCGAGTCCCTTTGGCTATGTATTGATTAATAGAATCAAAATTATTTATAATTGATTTAATCTCTGTTTGTGTTATCTGATAATTTTGATTAACCTCAATTTTTTGTATCATTTTTTTGCATAATTTTTAATGAAATAGCTATAGAAAGTTATATTTCATATTAAAAAAGTTAAAGGTAAAACTATTTTTTAGGTGTTTTTATAAGAAGTAATACTTTTTTATGCAAAATATTTATGAAGCATAAATTTCTAAGATTTGTTTTGATATTTTTTTAGAGTTAAAATTTTCAGTTACAAGTTTATAATTGTATTCTTTTATTAAATCTATTTTATTTTTATCACAAATACTAGCTTCATACAGTGATTTAGCAAGTTCATGATGATTGTCTGTTTTACAAATAAAACCATTTTCTTTGTTGTTAATTATTTCAGACATAATACCAACATCTGTAGTTACAATTGTTGTTTTCATTAACATAGCTTCTAATGCTGCTGTAGGTCCACCTTCTCGCGTTGATGAAATAACAAAAATATCAAATATTTTGTTAAGACTCATCGCATTTTCAATTTTTCCAGTTAGAATAATTTCATTTTTTAAATCTAATTTTTCTATTAAATCCTCAATTTCTGGAGTTAATTTAGAGAAATGTCCTACTTGTATTAGCTTAAAATTAGAAACATTATATTCATTTTTCAATATATATATAGCGTTAATTAAATTTGGTAAATCTTTTGCTGCCGTATGATTTGCAATAGATCCTATGAGAAATGTAGTAGGATTTATATTATATTTTGTTTTGAAAGAGTCAAAATCAAAATTATTTTTTTCTGATGATAAAGAAACGCAATCATACACAACAGTTAATTTTTTTTGAGAAGAAGGATTCAATATATTTTTTAAATCATATTTTACCTTTTCAGAAACACAAATTATATGATCTATTCTCTTTAAATTATATTTGAATTTACTGAAAAAACTTCCACTTCCTCTGACTGCTTTTTTACTATAAATAATTTTTTGAGTTATTTTATTTGTTAAATTAAACATATAAAATAATGTCAAAGAGTCACTTGTGTGAAAATGTATAACATCTATTTTATACTCAGAAATTATTTTTTTTAGTTGAGAAATATTAGAAAATTTACTAATTTTTTTTGCAGTACTAGGAATGAAATTAATATTATTCTCCTTTGCAACTATATTTAAAGGAGAATTATTAATTCCGAAAATATAATTTTCAGACTCAAGTTTATTTAATTCATTAATATTTAAAATTAATTGTTGTTCGTTTCCTCCCCAAACTCTTGCTCCAGATACGTGTAAAATTTTCATTCAGATTATTTAGAAACAAACATACTTTATTATTCAATAGATTAAAAATATATTGCAAGAAAACAAATATAAATTTTTAAGATAATTATTCCTGCTTTAACTTTGCCACTTAAATTTAAAAAGATGTCAGATATAAACGAAATTGTAGCAAAATTAAAACAAGGCGAAACAATGCTTTATCCTACAGATACAATCTTGGGATTAGGTTGTGATGCAAAAAATGAAGCTGCAATCGAGAAAATTTATCAGATAAAAAATAGACCATCTTCTAAGTCTTTAATCATTTTGGTTGATTCGCCTCGTATGTTGCAAGATATTGTTGAGGTACCAGAATTAGCTTGGGATTTGATAGAGTTTAATGAGAAACCAATTACCATAATTTATGATAATCCAAAAGGTTTATCAAAATCTCTTATTGCAGACGATAATACAATTGCAATTCGATTGACGGATGATTTATTTTGTAAAAAAATAATTGGTAAATTAAAAGGACCAATCGTTTCTACATCGGCAAATTTATCGGGAGAAATTTCTCCAAAAGTTTTCTCAGAAGTAAATAAAACGATTATAGAGCGTGTTGATTTTATTCCAGAAGAAGCTAAAATGTTTGTGCCTCAGTTTACTGCCTCAACAATAATTAAATTAAGTCTAGATAACGAAGTAAAAGTTATTAGAGAGTAGTTTTTTTAATCAAATCGTTTTACTTTTGCAAAATGAAAATCTTAGAAGCCGTATCAAATCCAATATTTAAAGCTGTTACAGAAGTTGCTGATCAAATTAATCAGGAAACCTATGTAGTAGGAGGATTTGTACGCGATTATTTATTGAATCGTGGTCAGAAAAAAGACATCGATTTTGTAACCGTTGGTAACGGAATATTATTAGCCAAAGAATTATCAAATAAATTAGGAAATACATCACAAGTTTCTGTTTTTAAGCGTTTCGGGACAGCAATGTTCAAATATCAACAAACAGAATTAGAATTTGTAGGTGCGCGTAAAGAAAGTTATTCCGAAGATAGCCGAAAACCTCATGTAGAGGACGGTACGTTAGAAGATGACCAAAAACGCCGAGATTTTACCATCAATACATTAGCTATTTCGATGAACAAAGCAACTTTTGGTGAGTTGATCGATCCTTTTAACGGTGTTGAAGATCTGAATAATAAAATAATCAAAACACCTTTAGAGCCAAATGTAACCTATTCTGACGATCCGTTGCGTATGATGCGTGCCATTCGTTTTGCTGCTCAATTAGATTTTGAAATAGAAAAAGAATCATTTCAGTCAATTATTGATAATGCAGAACGCATTAATATTGTATCTTTTGAACGTGTAATGGATGAGTTTCAAAAAATTATGATGACAGATAAACCTTCGGTCGGATTATTGTTGTTGGAACAATCAGGATTATTACAATATATTTTACCAGAATTAATCGCTTTAAAAGGAATAGAGGAAGTAGAAGGTCAAAAACACAAAGACAATTTTTATCATACATTAGAGGTTGTAGATAATATTTCTGAAAATACAGATAATGTTTGGTTGCGTTGGGCTGCACTTTTACACGATATTGGAAAAGCTGTAACCAAGCGTTTTGATAAAAAAGTAGGTTGGACATTTCATTCGCATGAATTTGTAGGTTCTAAAATGACAGTTAAGTTGTTCAGAAGACTTAAATTGCCATTAGGTAATCAAATGAAATATGTACAAAAATTGGTCATGATGAGTTCTCGTCCAATAGCAGTAGTTACAGATGATGCCACAGATTCGGCATTACGACGATTATTATTTGATGCAGGCGAAGATTTTGACGATTTAATAACGCTTTGTAAAGCAGATATTACAACCAAAAACGAAAAAAAACAAAGACGTTTCAAACAAAATTTTGAAGTTGTCGAACAAAAAATAAAAGATGTTGAAGAACGCGATCATTTGCGTAATTTTCAACCACCAATTTCTGGCGAACAAATCATGGAATTGTTTGATATTAAACCAGGAAAAGAAATCGGAATCCTGAAAAATGCAATTAAAGAAGCTATTTTAGAAGGAGAAGTGGAAAATAATTATAATTCTGCCTTAGAATTTGTAATTAATATGGGAAAAGAATTAAATTTGGTACCGAAAAATATTTAGAAAGTGATATATAAAATTCGTGTTTTCCTTGACGCAAAAGAGGATGTTTTTAGAGACATAGAAATTAAAGAGAGACAAACTTTATTTACTTTATACAAAGGGATTATTAGTGCCTTTAGTTTACAAGGTGAGGAATTGGCTTCGTTCTATGAATTAGATGAAGAAGGAAATCAGACAAAAGAAATTCCATTAGAAGATATGTCTGATGATGGTACAGATGAAACAATGGCAGATTTTTATATCAAAGAATCTTTTGCATTAGAAGGTGATCGTATGGCTTTTGTTTACGATTTTATGGAAATGTGGACGTTTGTTGCCGAATTAGTTTCGATAGAAGATAAACCAGCAGTTCTTAATTACCCATTAACGGTTTATCGTTTTGGAGCAATGCCTCTTAAAGCACCTAAAAAAGATATTCTTGTTGATTTAGAAGAAGACGATGATATTGATTTTGCAGAAGACGCAGAATTAAATGATCTTCAAATGGATGACGACATTGATGTCGAAGATTTATAAAATAAGTTTTTTCTTATATATCAAAAAGTCTGAATAGTAATATTCAGACTTTTTTTATGTCTAAAAATCAACTATTTGATAATTATTTAGCTTTATCAACCAACCTTTTTTCCGTAACTTGCATCTACTTATAAAAGAACCAACATGAAACAATTATTGTTTTTATTAACCATCTTAACCAATACACTGCTTATGGCTCAATCTCCGACGATTGATCAAAAGTGGAAACAAATTGACAAAGAAATAGAAAACGGTCAATTCAAATCCATTCAACCTAAAATTGACGAAATCAAAACACTTTCGCGAAAAGGAAATGATCAACAAAGTATCATAAAAGCACTTTTCTACGAAGCAAAAATAAAAGTTGCAACAACTGACGAAACGGATGATGTTAATTTTGTATTTGATAATTTCAAAAAAGAAGTTGACGGAAAATCGATTATAACAGATGCGATTATAAATTCATATTTGGCACAATTATATCAAATTTATTATAACGAAAATCGATATAAAATTAATAGCAGAACCAATGTCGAAAATCAAACATCAAATGATGTACGTTTTTGGACAGAAGAAACGTTCAAGAAAACAATCAACGATTATTTTTCGAAATCAATTCAACCAAAAAATGAATTAATCAATGCAAAATCATCAGATTTCAGAAAAATATTGACTTTTGCTGATAACACCAAAACAACGCAACAGCAACTTGATTTATCGCCAACATTATTCGATGTTTTGATAACGGAATATATTAGTTTTCTGAATCAAAATGATGAGAAAACGAAAGGAAATCAACTACGAACAGATTTAATTTCTATTCATCAACAAAATAATAACGAAAATGCAGTTTTGTATAATGAATTAATTTTATTAGATGAAAAACGCAACGATATTCTGAGTTCAGATTTTATCAAACAAAAAGAAATCTTAGCAACAAAATATCCAAAAGCATGGTATTCGGCTTATGTTTACGCAGCTTTAGCAACAGATTTGTACAATTTGCCAAATGATAAATTAGCGAACGTCAACAAGATTTTTGACATTCAACAAAAAGTTGCAAAACTGTATCCAACTTCTTCAGAAAAAATAACGATTGATAATTTAATTGCAAAAATAAAATTACAAGAAATAAATCTTGAAGCAGAAAAATACATCAATGAAAATAAAAACACGCCAATCAAACTTTCACACAAAAATCTGAATAAAGTTTTTGTAAAAGTTTTGGCTTACAATGTTGGTTTTGATGATGAAAAGAAACAAGTATTAAATGTTTATGATGACAATAGAGTTGCAGAAGCGCAAAAATTTCTGAATAGTTTACAAGTTGTCGAGCAATATTCTATCGATGTAAAATCATTTGATGATTTTCAATTCCATTCAACAATTGTAAAATTAAATCCACTAAAAACAGGTCGTTACATTGTTTTATTTTCTTATAACTCCGATTTTATAATTAATAAAAAAGATGAGATTGATTATTTAGATATCATGGTTTCTAAATATGCAATAAATCCTTTGAATGAAAAACTTTCTATAGTAAATCGCGAATCGGGAAAGCCAGAAGCGAATGTTTCGGTAGAAGTTGTGAATCGTACAGATTATGATAATAAGGAATCAAAAACCTTTGTTTCTGATAAAAATGGAATGATTCAAATTCCAAGCGGATGGCGAAATTTTGAGTATCGTATCAAAGATGAAAACACAATTTATTCATCTTATTTTTACGAAAATGGTAGATATAAAGATGAGCCAACTTCTGTGGTTAAAATTTTCACAGATCGTGCAATTTATCGTCCAGGACAAACGGTTTATTTCAAAGGAATTTTTTATACTTCGGATGAAAAAACACGAAAAGTAATTGCGAAGTCAAAATTGACAATTGCTTTGTATGATGTTAATCAAAAAGAAGTTTCTAAAATAGATGTAACAACAAACGAATTTGGTTCTGTAAACGGAAATTTTGTTTTACCAAGTTCAGCTTTAACAGGCAATTTTTCTATTAGACCAATTAATAATCAAGGTTATTATTCGTTCAAAGTTGAAGAATATAAACGTCCAAAATTTGAAGTAGAAATTGAGAAAAATAAGGGTGTTTATAACTTAAATGATAAAGTAAAAGTAGACGGAAAAGCAATTGCATTTTCTGGTGCAAACATAGACAATGCAAAGGTTTCGTACCGTGTTTATCGTCAAGAAATTTTTACTTTTTGGCCTTGGTATCGTTCTATTCCAGCAGGTCGTGGCGAGCGTGAAGAAATTACTTTTGGTGAAACAACAACTGATGCAGAAGGAAAATTTACGTTTGATTTTATTGCAAAACCAGCTACTGAGAAAAAGAAAGATGAGATAAGAACATACACTTATTTTATAGAAGTTAAGGCAACAGATATCAATGGTGAAACGCAATCTGAGTCGTCTTCGGTAAAAGTTGGTGACACGAGAATGGTATTAAATGTAGGAATTTCGGATAAAGCGAAAGCAGAAGATTTGAAAACGTTCAAGGTTAGTGTAAAGAATTTGAATGATGAAAAATTGGACGGAAAAGGACATGTAGAAATTTATTCGTTAAATGCGCCAAAAGAAGTTGTTCGTCGTCAAAAATTCACAACAGATTATAATTTTTATTCGAAAGAAGAGTTCAAGAAAATTTTTCCAAATGAACCTTTTGGAGATGAAATGAATCCAAAAATATGGACAACAAATAAAAAGATTTTCGAAGCTGATTTTGATACGAAGACTTCAGATGAAATAAAATATAATCAAGCAACAGATTTACCAGAAGGTTATTATGTGGTAAAAGCGTATGTTTTAGATGGAACTGAAAAAGTAGAAATTGAGCGTTTGGTTTATATCTCGAATGAGAAAAAAGCAGAAAACATCAAAACGCTTTTAACTGTTTCGTCAAATAAATCAACTTTTGAGCCGAATGATATTGCGAAAATTAGTTTCAAATCTGGTGCAAAAGATATTTCTGTTTATTATGAAATTGAAGCGAATGAGAAAGTGATCGAAAAAGGTTTCTTGGATTTGAATAACAAATCGTCAATAGAAATTCCGATCAAAGAAGAATATCGTGGCGGAATTTACATCAATTATGTAATGACAAAGTTTAATGATTCACAAACCGGAACATTAAATTTAGCCGTTCCTTTTAGTAACAAAAATTTAAAAGTGACAGCCGAAGTTTTACGTGATAAATTGACGCCTGGCGCAAAAGAAAAATGGCAATTGAAGATAGAAGGTCCAAACAAAGACAAAGTTTCTGCGGAAGTTTTGGCAAGTATGTACGATGCTTCTTTAGACCAATTTGCATCAAATTCGTTAGATTTCAAGGTGTATAATATTACAAATTCTCGTATTAATCGTTCTTTCAATTTGGTTCAATATTATTTGGTAAATGGTTCTAATGCGATTTATAACAATCGTTATTATGATTTCTATCCAAATGGTTATGCAGGTCTTAATTTCAATCTTTTCGATTTCGGATTTAACCAAAACCGCATGAACCGTAGAATGATGAAATCTGCGCCAAGTGTTACAATGAAAGAATTAGATGGAAATGTTATACAAGCAGATGTGCGAATGGAAGCTGCTGATGATGTAGATTTAGAAGGTTCTGTAGTAACTGCATTAGGAATAACAAAAGAGAAACAATCTTTAGGTTATTCAACTGTTATCCGTGGAGCATCATCATTACAAGGAAACGAAAACGCTTTATATGTTGTAGACGGAGTTGTGTTTGATAAAATGCCAAGTGATTTAACTGAAGCTGATATTCAATCAATCACTGTATTAAAAGATGGTGCTGCAACTTCTATTTATGGAGCAAAAGGAGCAAATGGAGTAGTGGTAATTACAACAAAAAAAGCTGCAAGTACAGCATTAGATAATGTAAAAGCACGTACAAATCTAAATGAAACAGCATTCTTTTATCCAAATCTGAAAACAGATGCGAACGGAAATGTAATCATAGAATTTACATCGCCAGAAAGTTTAACAGAATGGAAATTTATGGCTTTGGCGCATACAACAGATCTTAAAACGGGTTATTTAGAGCAAAATGTTCGTACGCAAAAAGACTTGATGGTTGTTCCAAATATGCCACGTTTCTTACGAGAAGGCGATAAAATTTCGGTTTCATCTAAGATTAATAATCTATCAGATAAAGTTTTAAATGGTTCTGCAAAATTGATGTTGTTTGATGCATTTACAAATCAACCAATTGATGCACAATTTAACTTGAATAATGCAATTCAGAATTTTACAGTTGCAAAAGGAAATTCAGATCAAGTGACATGGACAATTGATGTTCCGAAAAACGTACAAGCGGTTGTGTATCGAGTGGTGGCTTCGGCTGGAGATTTTTCTGATGGAGAAGAATCGGCTTTACCAATCTTGACAAATCGTATGATGGTGACGGAAACTTTACCAATTTTTGTAAAAGAAGGTCAAAAGAAGACGTTCCAATTTCAGAATATGGTCAACAATAAATCGACTTCGTTAGATAATTTCAAATTAACGTTCGAGATGACAACGAATCCGATTTGGTACGCAATTTTCTCGTTGCCTTATTTGCGCGAATATCCATATGAGTGTGCAGAACAAGTATTTTCTCGACTATATGGAAACATGATTTCGCAAAAATTGATTAATTCTAATCCAAAAATTAAAGCAGTTTTTGATGATTGGAACAAAAAAGGTCAATTAAAATCGAAATTACAATTGAACCAAGAATTGAAAAATATTATTCTTGAAGAAACGCCTTGGGTAAAAAATGCGGAAAGCGAAGAAGAGCAAATGAAGCAAATTGCGACATTGTTCCAATTGAACCAAATGCAAACAGAAATGAAATCTGCTTTCCAAAAATTATCAGATAAACAACTATCAAATGGAGGTTTCGCTTGGTTTGATGGCGGTCGTCCAAACGAATATATTACGACACACATTGTTGCTGGTTTCGGAAATCTAAAAAAGATGGACGTTAATTTCAAAGCCTTTGATATGGATGTGAATCCATTGATCAAAAAAGCAATTCAGTACATTGATGATGAGAATTTAAAACGTTTCAAAGAATTCAAAAAAGATAAAAAATCATTACAAAATGCAGTTTATTCGGACGGAATTCATTATTTATATGCACGTTCATTTTTCTTGACAGAATATCCAATGTCAAAAGAATTAGAGGAAATGAAAAGCGAAATGTTGAAGACTTTGAATGATACAAAACTTGATTTATCGTTGCAACAAAAAGCAATGGCTGCACTTGTTCTGAATCGTTTCGAAATGCAATCTGCTGCTAAAATCGTTGTGAATTCTGTAAAAGAAAGAGCGGTAGAATCGGATGAAATGGGAATGTATTGGAAAGATAATCAAGCTGGTTGGTTCTGGTATCAAGCGCCTGTGGAAACGCAAGCTTTGTTGATTGAAGCTTTTGATGAAGTAACGAAAGATGAAAAATCTGTAGAAGAAATGAAAGTTTGGTTATTGAAGAATCGTCAAACAAATCAGTGGAATTCTACAAAAGCAACGACAAAAGCTGTTTACGCATTATTGAATACAGGAAAATCTTGGATTGATGCAGATAAAGGAATTACAGTGAAAATTGGAAATCAGAATTTTGATTTAAACAAAGATGCGCAAGCTGGTTCTGGTTACGTAAAAACTTCTTGGAACAAAGAAGAAATAAAACCAGAAATGGGAAAAGTTGAGGTTGCTAAAACATCTCCAGGTGTTGCTTGGGGAGCGATGTATTGGCAATATTTTGAAGATTTAGATAAAATAAAATCTGCCGAAACGGGAATTAAATTCAATAAGAAATTATTTGTAAAACAAAATGCTGCAAATGGTCCAATCTTGAAAGAAATTACAACTTCTACACCAATCAAAGTTGGAGATATTGTAACGGTTCGTTTAGAGATTTCTTTGGATAGAAGTATGCAATTTGTTCACATAAAAGATATGCGCGCAAGTGGTTTTGAACCTGTAAATGTACTTTCTGGTTACAAATGGAAAGGAGAATTTGGGTATTACGAAAGCACACGCGATGCGGCGACTAATTTCTTTTCAGATTATATGAACAAAGGAACGTATGTTTTTGAATATGATTTGAAAGCAAATAATGCAGGTAATTTCTCTAACGGAATTACATCTATGCAAAATATGTATGCACCAGAATTGAGTGCGCAAAGCGAAGGAATTCGTGTAGAAATTAAATAATCAATTCAAATCAATAAATCTAAAAGAGCTGGAATTTTCCAGCTCTTTTTTTGTTGTTATCCTAAACTTATTTCGTTTGTCATGTTGAGCTTGTCGAAACATAACATATCAAGTTTTTATTTATCTTTAATATCAAATAACACAATATGAAGAAAACTTTAATTTATTTATTCTTACCATTTATTTTGCTTAGTTGTACTGAAAAAAATAAGAAAGAAAACTTTCAGAATGAAGTTTACTCACAAATATTTCAAGAAATTATTGATAGTTGTGTTGTAAATATAGAGCCTATAGAATTTGAAAAAAATATTACTCAAAAAGAAAAAGATGATTATAATAACGAGATTTTAAAAATTAGAAATCAAAAAAGATTGATAGTAATTTATGATACTGTAAGTGGATATGGAAAAGAAGATTTTGATAAAAATATATCTAAAAATTTTAGAACAAGTTGGTCGAAATCGGATAGTTCAAGTTTTGTGATTAATATTAATAATTCTAATATTAAGGCAAATAATATATTAATTAAAGCGAGTAAATTACCAAATATAAAAAAGTCTTTTAAAGAATATAAAAGTTGGAAGGAATATGAAGACCTTAAAAATCTTGATGTACAACTAAGTTTTAAAAGAATTTTTTTTAATAATAATCAAACTAAAGGTTTTTTACAATTAGATATGATATGTGGAAAGCTTTGTGGTCAAGGTTATGATATTTGGATTCAAAAAGTAAATAATAAATGGGAAATTCATAAAATTGAACGTACTTGGTTTTCATAGAAAATTATCTTTAATATCAAATAAAACAATATGAAGAAAACTCTTTTACTCAACATAGTATTTATTCCATTTTTTGGAATTGCTCAAATTCAAACAATTTTTCAATCTAAAATAGATTCTATTTACGAGAAAAATAAAGATGCTGTAGGAATTATTGTTCATGTTGAAGCGCCAAAGCAAAACCTTTCTTGGAGTTATGCAAAAGGAGTTTCGGACATCAAAACAAATGAAATATTGAAAAATCAACAACCTGTTTTGATTGCAAGTAATACAAAACCTTATGTGGCTGCTGCGATTCTACGATTGGTAGAAAAAAATGATATTTTGATTGATGAACCGATTAAAAAATTGTTGTCAAAGAAAACACGTTTGTTGTTCGAAAAAGATGGATATGATTTGAATGCGATTACTGTAAAACATTTATTGTCGCATACTTCTGGTATACAAGATTATGTTGACGATGCGTATTTTGAATTTGTGAATCAACATCCGCAATATAAATGGAAAAAAGAGGAGCAAATAAAACGAGCAATAGAAATAGGAAAACCTCAGAAAGTAGGAGAAAAATTTAGTTATGGAGATATTAATTATTTGCTTTTAACGGAAATTATCGAACAAAAAACGCATCAACCATTTTATACTGCTATTCGAGATTTGTTAAAATATAAAGAATTAGGTTTGACAAAAACATGGTTTATAGATTTAGAAAAATATCCAACAAAAACTCTTCCGCTTGCACATCAATATTCGGATAAAAATAAATGGGATTCTTATGATATTAATCCTTCTTGGGATTTGTATGGAGGAGGAGGAATAGCTTCTACAGCGAAAGAATCAGCTTTGTTTTTCCAATATTTGTTTGATGGTAAAATTATTCAGAATAAAAAGATTTTAGATTTGATGTCAACTTATGTTTTACCTTCGGATCAATCTAAATATTGTTTAGGAATTTTTCATTTTGATATGGGTTTTAACGCTTATTATCACGGAGGTTGGTGGGGAACGGATGTTATTTATTCGCCAGAAACAGATGCAACAATTAGTGTTTTTACACTTCAAAAAAGTTTTCAGCATCAAATTAATCCCTTTATCGGAAAAGAATTTCAGAAAATATTGTTGCAGAAAGATTAAACTTCAAGAATATTTTTTTTTTAATAGTTGACATTTTTTTAATCCATTCTAAAAGTAAAAGGTTTTAAATTTGAAACATGAAAAAATCAATACTTAGTATATTTTCTGCACTTGTTTTAACTTTTTCAGTTTGTACAAATGCGCAAGAAATAGAACAACAACTTGTTGTAGAAAATCGTGTAAATGATGCGAAACAACAAGATAAACCTTATGTTATTTTGATTTCTGCAGATGGTTTTCGATACGATTATGCAAAAAAACATGATGCTAAGAATCTACAAAACTTCGCAAAAAATGGAGTAGAAGCAAAAGCAATGTATCCATCTTATCCGTCGATTACATTTCCCAATCATTACACAATTGTAACAGGTTTATATCCTTCACATCACGGTTTGGTGGGCAATCAAATGTTAGAAGAAGCAACGGGCGATCGTTATTCGTTGGGAAATAGAGAAGCCGTTATCAATCCGAAATGGTACGGAGGAACGCCAATTTGGAATTTAGCAGAAGAAAACAAAATGCTTTCGGCATGTTATTATTGGCCAGGTTCTGAAGCACCAATAAATGGAATGTTTCCGACTTATTCTTACAAATATTCGGAGAAATCTCCAATAGATTATCGTATTCAGGAAGTTGTAAATTGGTTGCAATTACCAGCGGAAAAACGTCCACATTTGATTACATTTTATTTCCCAGAAGTAGATCATGCAGGGCATACTTTTGGTCCCGATGCACCAGAAACAAAGAAAGCTGTGCAATTTGTGGATGAATCTATCAAGAAATTGAATGATGAGGTTGCAAAAACTGGATTGAATGTGAATTTTGTATTTGTTTCTGATCATGGAATGACGAGAGTAGATGATGAAAATCCGTTAAAATTACCAATCAAAATAGATGATACAAAAGTACAAGTCGTGATGAATGGGTCGTATGTGAGTTTATTTGTGAAAGATAAAAATGACATAGATTCTGTTTATAAGCAATTGAAAGCGGTACAGAATGACAAGTTTACTGTTTATAAAACAACAGAAGTACCTGCAAAATATCATTTTAATGCAAGTGATGATCGTTATGGACGAATTGGAGAAATTATTTTGATGGCACATGCACCCAATTATTTTTCTAATAATAAAGCTCCAAAAGGTTCGCACGGATTTTTTGTGAAAGAAACACCAGAAATGCAAGCAACTTTTATGGCTTGGGGACCTAATTTTGCGAATGGAAAAATTATTAAAGCTTTTGAAAACGTACAAGTTTATCCGATGTTGGCAAAACTTTTGGGTTTACCAATTTCCGAAAATATTGATGGAACGGATAAATTAGCCAATAAAATATTGAAAAAATAAGCTGATTTTATATAAAATATGAAGCCAATCTTTTGATAGATTGGCTTTTTTTTATTTTGGAAAATAATGTTTATTTATATAATATTGTATTTTTGAAAAAAAGAATAAATATTATGATTAAAAAAATGACATTTTTATTACTAACAGCAATGTTATTAAGCTGTAGTAATCCATTAAATAAAAAATATTCTGAAGCTACCTTAGATCAAGATTCTAAAGAATTAAGAGAGTCTAATAAATTAACAGGAGAAGAGTTAGAACTTTTAGGTATTTGGATGGTAAGAGCTAAATTAAGTGGTAAATCTTTAGAAGGAAAAACATATAATGACATTCTCTCTGATGCTAAGAATTATAAGTTAGAGCAAGAAAAATTAAAAGCTGAAGCTGAGAAAATAGAAGCAGAAAAAGCTAAAAAAATGAACGATGCTGTAACTGTTTCAATAATAGGAAAAAGTTTTGATGAAGGTGAATGGGATTCATCAAATATTATTAAATATGCTATCAAAAACAAATCTCCTAAAACAATAGATGCTATAAAATTTAATTTTAAAATTTTTGATAAATTAGATGATAAAATTGGGGATGGATATGAAATGAGTATAACTGATGATAAAATTGCTCCAAATCAAGTTTATACAAATGAAGCTTATTATGATTACAATCAATTTATGGATATGGATATCAAAATAAAAAATAGTAATTTTAAAGATTTGAAATTTGTTATCAAGGTAGAAAAAGTTGTTTACACTGATGGCTCAACATTGGAATAAAAAAAAACACTCAATCTGTTTGAGTGGTTTTTTTGTTTATAAATTGTCTCTTCTTTCATAATGATACAGAAAAAAGCATCATTATGAAAGAAGAGAGAGTTTATGTAAAGCG
>NZ_JAVXKG010000035.1:0-36766 GCF_036647415.1 Algoriella sp. | reverse complement strand
CTTCATAATCCTTAAACCATGTTTGCCCCCATAAAATAAACCGAATAAATTTATTTCCTTCAGGATTTAATTTAACTACTAAACCTCCATTGTATTCTGAGGCATATTGAGCGTTTAAGTTTGAAATTCCAATTGTTATAAGTAGAGTTATAGCTCCTAAAATTCTTTTCATCTTTAAAATAAATGGTGTTATTTGTACAATATATTGTCGTTCAGAATAGGTTTTTTCGGAAAAAATATTCGGCTAAAATAATGATTTATATATAACTATTTCTTATTTTAATAAAAAAATCATTATTTATCTTATTCACTCTACTTATACACTACTGAAATTTAATTTATTATCATTTTTAAGAATATAATTTTATTTATAAAATGTAAAAACGAATTACAATACTTTATTTTCAGTTCTAAAAAAAGAAACAAATCAACTCAGAAATCATCATTTATAGTGACTTTTAATCAAAAATTCAACACTAGTTTAGCTGTATAAAATGACTTCGCATCTATGAAAAAAATAATACTTCTATTCATTCTATCTATCTTTACAAATTCTTTATATGCACAAAATTATACAGTAAATAATCTAACTATAAAACAAGGAAATGAGTTGTTTGATATCACTGAAAATGAACAAACTATTACACTTCTACCCGAAACTTTTAGTATACAGTTTTTAAATAAACCATACCAAGAGAAAAAAAAATTATTTTATTCGGCAAGAGCGTTAGTTACAGATCATAAAATTGATATTGACTTGAAAGGACAATCACTTGAAGAAATTTCTTATTTTGAACCAGGAACAGGTTTTGCAGCGGAAAATAACTTGAAAGAAAATTATCCAATATTATCTGACGAAGGACATCAATACTTATATTATGTTTCAAATAAAGATAAACGTGTAGAAAATATTGGAAAATCTGGAGAATGGGATATTTACCAATGGACACTTGGTGGTGTTTATCAATATGATGCCGAAATGGATTGGAAAATTTATGATCTAGATGAAGTATATATTTTATTTATTGTTGATAGAAATTTGAATGGAATTATTGATCAAGGTGAATATCATAATCTGCAAATCAAATTCAAAAAATAATCTTTTTTTATTATAAATTTATAACTTTAATTAACTAAAATTTAGACAATTAAATGAATTGAGATTGTTTCATTAATAACAATCCTTTTAATTAAGTTTTGTAAATTTCAGCAGAAGCATAAAAGACATTATATTAGCTTAAATAAATTCTTTTTTAGATACATGTACACCATTTTTTTTACTCATAAAAACTATTTTCTGAAACTACTTTTATGCTGTACGTTTTTCATCTGCTCTATTTTGAATGGACAAGAAGTTTTAAAGAATTTTGAAATTCAATATTCTAAGTTAGCTCCTAACACACCCGAGCGTTTCGAAATTGCTGGTAAGTATGCGCAAGCATTATTTTTTAATGATCAGCAAGAAAAAGCATTCAAAATTCTGAACCAAAACATTCAATTAGCAGAGCAAAAATCAGATGGTAAATATGCCGCTTATTTATACGCAGTTTTAGCTATGAATCACCGTTTAGAAAATAATCTAAATGAATCAAAACAAAGTTTACAAAAAGCAAAACAATACAGTAATCAGACAACAGACCAAGAAACAAAGGGATATGTAAGTTATTGTGAAGGTTGGTTGAATGTAAGAAATAATGAAGAATCAAAAGCTGTAAAAAACTTTATAGATGCTGCAAAATATTATGAAAAATCGCCAAATTCAGGAACAATTTTAGGAAGATTATCTTCAGTTTACAAAGAATTAACAAGTATTTATGCCAATTGGGATGATTATGAGTTACAAGAAAAATACAGTAAATTATCATTAGAAGTTGCCATTAAACAAAATAATCCAAATATAATTTTTGATGCTTATATGGTGATGGGTTATTTGTATGAACAACAATTTACGCTCAATCAAAAAAACATCTATTTAAGGGATCTTTCAGAAAAATATTATTTACAAGCGATTAACACATACAATAAAAATAAAACAGAAATTCTAGTTCCGTCAAATTTATCATTCGTAGCCAATAATTTAGCTGATTTATACTTGAGATTTTACCCAAAAATTTACCGAGAAAAAGCATTGTATTATGCAGAATTAGCTAAAGACATAAGTTTAAAAACAAATCAAGCCGCTCATTTAGCGTCTTCTTATGGGTTGATGGCAGAAATTGCATTAGAAAAAAATGATAACAAAACAGCAAAATCATATTTATTAAATTCCTTAAAAATAATTAATGAGTCTGCCCTAAATGATCAACAAACTATTCTATCTATTTATGAAAGCCTATCTAATGTAAATGAAAAAGAAGGTAATTTTACAGAAGCTTTACGTTATTATAAAATGTACATTTCTACTTATAAATCTATTTATGATCAGGAAAAAATACAATTCAGCAAACGCTTAGAAGCTCAATTTGAAAAAGAACGACATCAACAACAAATGGTTCGCTTGCAATTAGAATCAGAAAAGAAAGAACAACAAATACAATTAATGCATTCGCTTGGAGTTCTACAAAAACAAGAGTTAACAAATACAAAGTTGAGCGAAGAATTTCAACGAAAAAAATTAATATTATCTCAATTAGAATCTGATAAACGAGCACAAGAATTAACAATTTCTAAACAAGATTTGAAATTATCTCAATTAGAAAATAAAAGCCGAAATTTAGATTTAGTACATTATATAAAAGAGCTGAATTACAAGAACAAAATCAATAAATATTACATTATTTTGATTGTATTTTTTATACTTCTTCTTCTTTTCCTTTTTTATTTTTTAAAACAGCGTACCAAAAGTATGAAGCAACGCGAAGATCTTTATAACTTAGAATTAGAAAAGGAACGTCAAAATTCTAAAATATCTACGCTTACCGCATTATTAGATGGACAAGAATTAGAACGTGCGCGTTTAGCAAGAGATTTACACGATGGTTTGGGTGGATTATTATCGGGAACAAAAATACAATTGACGCATTTGAACGATAAAATAAACGAACAAGTAAAACCAGATTTAGACAAATCTATTCATCAATTAGATGGCGCAGTTGACGAATTACGCCGCGTAGCGCATAATTTAATGCCCGATCTTTTGATAAAATATGGATTAGAAGAGGCTTTAAAAGAATATGCAATTCGCATGTCAAATGATCAACTAGACGTTGATGTTCAGTTTTTAAGTTACACCAATTCGCTTAACAAAGAGACGCAATTATTTGTTTATCGCATTATACAAGAATTGGTTAATAATGCGATAAAACATGCCAACGCATCACAAATTATCATTCAATTTGTTGAGGATTTTAACTATTCGATAACTGTTGAAGATGACGGAAAAGGTTTTGACGTAAATGATTTAAAACTAACACAATCTGCTGGTTTACACAATATACAATCTCGTGTAGAATTTTTGAAAGGAACGTTAAACATACATTCAGAACTAAATTTAGGAACGAGCATTGAATTTCAATTTCCAAAAATATAATTTATGATAAAAATAGCCATTACAGATGATCATCCTTTATTATTAGAAGGATTAAAAAATATATTATCCAATCAACCAAATATTAATACTGTCCAATGTTATTCATCTGCAAAAGCTTTGCAAGACGCACTAACAACAGTAGAAATTGATATTTTATTGTTGGATATTAACCTAGACAACACTAATAGTATAGAGTTAATTAAACCATTAAAAAAGAAGTATCCCGAAATGCATATTATTATGCTAAGTGTACACAACGAATATGCTGTAATCAACAGTTGTTTGGAGGAAGGTGCTTCTGGTTACATTCAAAAAAATGCTTCTGTTGATGAAATTGTAGAAGGCATAAATTCTATTTTTGATGGTAAGATTTTTTTATGTTCACAGACCAAAAATGTGATGAACAAAAAGGAGAAAGATGGTTTAAATACTATTCCAAAATTAACACGTAGAGAAAAAGAAGTTTTATCTGAGGCTGCTTTAGGATTGACAACACAGCAAATTGCAGACAAATTATTTATTAGTACACATACAGTGGACAGTCATCGAAAAAACTTGATCGAAAAATTCAAAACATCCAATTTGAGTTCTGCCATAACGCTGGCAATTGAATACGGATTGATTACAAAATAAAAAAAGAGCCAATTTTCCGTAAAAAATTGGTTCCTCGCATTAAATAATATGTGATAAGGATATTAAATTCCAACAAATTTCACACCTACACTCAACCATCTTGACGGCAAAGGAATAGCACCAGTTTCGTTATAAGTTGTATTAAAAATATTTTGAGCATCAATATAAACGCCTAAATTATTTTTGAAGGTATGATTTAATCGTAAATCGGTAATCCAATACGATTTATAAGATTGACGCGTGTTATAACGATTTGCAACAGACAAGGTTGTTCCGCCCAATTGATAATCAATCGTATTAATGATTTGATGTTTTAAACTTTCTATTTTATATTTTGAATTATATTGATCATCAACATTCTCAAATTTCGGATCTAAATACGAATAACTCAATGCAAATTTTAAGTTTTGATTACTTGCTAAATGAACACCATAACCAACTTTTGCATTAAAACCATGTGTTTTTAAATCTCCAAAATTTTGTGCTTGCCAAGGTTCATTTGTCGTTAATCTCACCCAATCTATAAATTCTGTAATAGAACGGTAGAAATAATAGGCATTAAACGTCCAATTTCTTTTGTTATATTTAAAACCAAATTCTGTTTGAAATGCTTTCTCAGATTCAATATTTTCATTTCCAATATTTCCTGGTCGTTGATCCAAATATAAGTCTGTAAATGATGGTATACGCTGACTTGTACCTGCATTTGCTACAATTTTAAGATTAGAATTAACTGAATAACTTGCATCTAATCCAGGAAAAGCTTGCCAACCATATTGCGAATTATAATTAACATAAGTACCAATATTTACATTCAATTTTGGGGTAATATCGGTTTTATATTCAGCATAGAATCCAACATTATCACGTGTATGATTTTTTATACTTGTTGATGTAATTTGCTCATTTCGATATTCCGCTCCAATTCCTATTTGACCTTTACTTAATTGATAAGTAGAATTAATTTCTCCCGAAACCGAATTAGAATAATGTAATGATCGTGCTTTACTTAAATCATTTTTAAAATAACGGTAATCATCAAAATTATAACGATAGCTAAAACGTGGCGCAATAGACCAACGATCTGTCAATTTATTTTTAGCTTGTAAGGTAACCAAAGTTGTTTCTACAACTTCTTTCGAATTTTTATCACCAGGCGCTGCATAAAACCCATTGGCTCCGAAACCATTTTTCACATAACCATACGATGCAATTAAACTATTGTTATCATCAAACTGAAAATTTCCTTGATAATATATCTTGTTATTTTCGTATGCTGTGTTATAGCGATATCCATTTCCCCAATCATGACTTGCATACAACTGATGTTGATGTTTTTCTTTGGCTAAATTAGCACCAAATTGTATTCCTCTATTAGTAAATGTATCGCCAGTATCTTCACTATCTTTCTCAAAATTGGTCCCAAAATACGTGTTAGCATAAAGACCTGTTTTCTTTGGTTGACGCGTTACAATATTTATAACACCTGTTAAACTATTGTTACCATAAACACGAGCAGCTGGTCCACGAACAACCTCTATACGATCTATTGCTTCTAATGGAATCGGTAAATTTAAGGCATTATGAGCTGTCTGATGATCCATGATCTTTACACCATTCAATAAAATTAAGGTTTGCTCAAAACTACCACCGTCCATACTAATATCAGCTTGTGTACCAAATGGTCCGCGTTGTCTTAAATCAACTCCGGCGGCATATTGCAAAACATCTTGTAAAGAACGTGCTGGCAACTTATTAATTTCTGCTTTATCTAAAACATAAATATTTCTATTTTCTTTGGACAATGGCGTATTTAAACGATTATCTAAAATAGAAACTCCTTCAATCGCAATGGTATCTGTTACATTTTGTGCAAAAATAGATTGTGCAGCAAAAAACAACACCATAGTAAACTTCTTCATTTTAATTAAATTTTCTTGGAATAGAATTATATTCTCTGCGAAATTAGTACCTTTCCGAACTATTAAAATGTACCGATTTACAAATCATGGATAGTCCGGCTGAAATTCCTTTCAATAGTTTTATAAAAATTGAACGAAATACAGAAACTTCAATTTATTTGCAATTAGCAAATCAAATGGCAAAAGCCATACAATTGGGTTATTTACCGATTGGAACAAAATTACCTGGCACACGCCAAATGAGTACAATTTTCAACTTACATCGTAACACAATTGTTGCTAGTTTTCAGGAATTAGAATCACAAGGTTGGATAAAAATTATTCCAAATAAAGGTAGTTTTGTTTTAAATCAAACGGCGCATAAATTTCAAAAAATAGACACAAACCAAACGTATAATATTAATTCATATTCAAATAAAACTGGTTTTTCTTTCGAAAAATCGTTCTTATTGGATCATCCTTATGAAAATTTTACACAACGATTATATTTAACTGATGGAACAGTCGACCCTAGATTGGCTGAACTCAAAACTCCTGCAAAATTATACTCAACTATTCTTAAAAGAAAATCATCAATTAGAAAAATTAATCAATCTCAGAATGATTATTTTTTAAATCATTTAACCAATTATCTCAATCTTACAAGAGGTTTACATCTCTCAAAAAAGAATATTTTAGTTACCCGAAGTGCTGAAATTTCTTTGTTTTTAATTGCTAGAATTTTATTAAAAGAGAATGATTTTGTTGCTGTTTCTAATATGAGTTATTATAAAAGTAATATGATTTTTCAGACACAACATGTGAAAATCAAACAAATAAAGACAGATGAAAATGGTATTGACACTTCTGATTTAAGAGAGATTTGCGAAAAATTTACTATCCGAATGCTTTATCTTACACCGCATCATCATTATCCAACAACGGTTACATTGAGTTCAGAAAGACGAATAGAATTGATTAATCTTTCAAAAGAATTTGGTTTTGTAATTATCGAAGATGATTATGACTTTGATTTTCATTATTCCAATCATCCTATTTTACCGTTGGCAAGCACAGACCAGAATGGAATGGTAATTTATACAGGGAAATTCGGAAATTACCTTGCACCGGGTTATCGTGTTGGTTTTTTGATTGCGCCTGAAAATTTTATCGAAGAAGCAAAAAAACATTTGTATATTCTTGATCAACAAGTTGATCCATTTATAGAACAAGTAATTGGAGAAATGATTGACGAGGGTGAAATACATCGCGTGTTGAAAAAGTTGCGAAAAGAATACAAGGAAAGACGTGATTATTTTTGCAATAATTTAATTAATCATTTTAAAAATCAACTGTCTTTTACTCTTCCAAAAGGCGGCTTAGCAGTTTGGATCAATTGGAATATTCCTATTAATCTAATGCAATTAAAAACTGACGCGGAAAAATATGATTTACATATTCCACAAACAATTCTATATCAAACTCATGATACAATTGGAATGCGCCTTGGATTTGCTCATCTTACTTTTGATGAAATAGATGAAATAATTTCTATTCTAAAAAAATGTATATCTAAACAATTAACCTTTACCG
Organism: Algoriella sp.; assembly: GCF_036647415.1. NCBI lineage: Bacteria > Pseudomonadati > Bacteroidota > Flavobacteriia > Flavobacteriales > Weeksellaceae > Algoriella > Algoriella sp. The sequence continues at coordinate 29,110 of NZ_JAVXKG010000035.1, read as the reverse complement.
AATAAGAAATTGAGCAAAGGTTAAGTTTATAAATTTGTAGTACTATTTTTTCTCTCTTACCTTAAAAGTCCAAGTAAATTGAAATTCGGAAACAACATCACCTTCCTTATCTACTCCTATACTTGTAACATTTAGAGAAACTCCCTTTTTAGTATCAATTGCTTCTTTTATCGCTGCATCTATTTTCTCGCCATCTTCGCATGTAAAAACAATTTTCCCGATGGCTTTTTTCAAATATTTAGATTGCATACCCAAAACCAACATAGAAACATCTTCTCCAGATTTTGCAATTTTAGCATTTGCCATTAATCCAGACGAAAATTCCGCAGCCATACCTTGCACTGCCCAAAACATACTTTTGAAAGGATTCTGATTCAAGAATCCCAATTTTACTCGAGTTGCAACCTTATGCTCTTCCCAAGACTCCAAACGAACACCCGCTATCCAAGCAATTGGAATTTGAGTCGTTAGGATATTTTTAAAAAACTCTTTATTCATATCAATATAAAATTACTTGTAAAATATTTTGACAAGATATAAAATATAATTTTAGATTAAATTGATTTATTGAATCTAAAATTAACTCAAATTGAATATTAAGTTTCTTTCAAAAGAAAATACTATATTTGACTACGGTTTATCTACCTAAGATAACAACCGTTCTAATTGATATACAGGCTCAATTAGATTTTTTTACTTAATTGATTTGAATGATTAAAAAAGCTGAGAGAAAAAACTTAATTTTGAAGCGTTTCAATTCTACTTTAATAAAAATAATTTAATATAAATTTATAATTCAAAACGACCATTATAAACCATAATATCGGTTATAAATTCGTAAATTTGCAAACATATACAGTATAAAATTTAATGGAATATAATACACTACGTACACAATTAATCATTCCAGAATATGGTCGACATATTCAAGAAATGGTCGATCACTGTAAAACAATCACGGACGAAAAAGAACGCAATGGTTTTGCAGAGATTATTATCGAAGTTATGGGAGAATTAAATCCTCACTTACGCGATATTCCAGACTTTCAACACAAACTTTGGGATCAACTTTTTATAATGGCTGAGTTCGATTTAGACGTTAAATCTCCTTATCCAATTCCAACAAAAAAAGATACTATAAACAGTAAACCAAATAAAGTAGATTATCCAAAAAGTATCTACAAATACAGATATTATGGTAACAATATCAGAAAAATGATAAATGTTGCGGTAACATGGGAAGAAGGTGAAAAACGAGAAGGTTTATATTTCGCGATTGCCAATCACATGAAAAAATGTTATTTATTATGGAATAAAGATACGGTTGATGACAAAGTAATTTTTGACCATTTATACGAGCTTTCAGATGGTAAAATTGACTTAAGAAAATCTGAAGAACAATTGGTTTCTCCTGAGCGTTTGAACAATAACAACAATACAAATTCAAACACGCATCAAAATAACCAAAATAACAATCGTTCGTATACAAACAACAATCAAAACAATAATAGACCATACAATAATAACCAGAATTCTAACCGAAATAACACAAATCAGAATTCTACAAATCGTACGAACAATACAAATCGAAATACGAATCAACCAAATAACCGCAACCAAAACGCTAGAAATAATAAAGGTTAAAATCAAAACTATTTAATACAAATAAATGGCTACATTTCAAATAAAGGGAGGGAAACCTTTGAAAGGAGAGATTACTCCACAAGGTGCTAAAAATGAAGTACTACAAATATTATGTGCGGTTTTATTAACCAATGAACAAGTTCGTATAAAAAACATTCCAGACATTCGCGATGTTAATCGTTTGATTGAAATCTTAGGTGATTTGGGTGTTAAAACGCAAAAAAATGGAAAAGGAGATTTTACATTTCAGTCAGACGAATTAAGATTAGATTACTTAAAAGGAAAACAATTTCGTAAAGATGGTGCAGCATTACGTGGATCTATCATGTTAATGGGACCACTTTTGGCACGTTTCGGTGAAGCTTTTATGCCAAAACCAGGAGGAGACAAAATTGGACGCCGTCGTTTGGACACACATTTCGAAGGATTTTTTGCTTTAGGAGCAAAATATCGTTTCAATCCAGACGAAGATTTTTACGGAGTAGAAGTTGACGAAAATGGCTTACAAGGTTCTTATATGTTATTAGAAGAAGCCTCTGTAACAGGAACTGCAAACATCATTATGGCAGCAGTTTTAGCTAAAGGAACAACAACAATATACAATGCTGCTTGCGAACCTTATATTCAACAATTATGTAAAATGTTGAACCGTATGGGCGCAAAAATTACTGGAATTTCTTCTAATCTTTTAACAATAGAAGGTGTTGAAGTTTTAGGAGGAACAGAACATACGTGTTTACCAGATATGATTGAAATTGGGTCTTGGATTGGTCTTGCTGCTATGACAAAATCTGAATTAACAATCAAAAATGTATCATGGGAAAACTTAGGTGTCATTCCAGATGTATTCAGAAAATTAGGAATAAAATTAGAGCGTCGTGATGATGACATTTATATTCCTGCACAAGAAAACTTTGAAATTGAACGTTTTATAGATGGTTCTATTTTAACAATTTCTGATGCTCCTTGGCCTGGTTTCACACCAGATTTATTGTCAATTATTTTAGTAATTGCAACACAAGCAAAAGGAAGCGTTCTTATTCATCAAAAAATGTTCGAATCTCGTTTATTTTTCGTCGATAAATTAATCGAGATGGGCGCACAAATTATTTTATGTGATCCACACCGCGCAACTGTTATTGGTCTTAACCACGAAACACCGTTGAAAGGTGCAGAATTAACATCACCAGATATTCGTGCAGGTATGTCTTTATTAATTGCTGCTTTGTCTGCAAAAGGTAAAACTGTTATTCATAATATCGATCAAATTGATCGTGGTTACGAAGATATCGATACGCGTTTACGTGCAATTGGCGCTGACATTATCAGAGCATAAATTATAAACAATGGAATCTATAATTGAGTTTATCACCAATTTTGTTCAGCGTCCAGATAGGGTTATTATGGACATTATCAATAATTACGGTTATTGGATATATGTTATTTTATTCCTAATCATTTTTGCAGAAACAGGACTTATTATAATGTCATTTCTTATGCCATTTTTACCTGGAGATGCGTTGATTTTCTCTATCGGAATGATTGCTGCAAACGATGAACAAAACCATTTACATATCGAGTATATCATTCCATTACTTATGGTTGCAGCGATATTAGGTGATAACGTAAACTATTATGTTGGAAAAAAATTTGGAGGATGGATTTTAAATAGACCAGATTCTTGGTTCCTTAAAAAGAAACATATCGAAAAAGCAACAGAATTTTTTAACGAAAATGGAAAAAAAGCCATTATTATTGCTCGTTTTATGCCTGTTGTTCGTACCATAATTCCATTTATTTGCGGTGTTACAAATCTCAATTACAAAACCTTTATTACCTACAGTTTTATTGGTGCAGTGCTTTGGGTTGGTGTAATTTCACTGCTTGGACACATATTGGGACAATTTGATATTGTAAAACATAATTTAGAAAAGTTTATTTTCGGAATAATTATTTTGGCAAATATGCCGTTAATTATCCGAATTGTAAAAGCTCAATTCAATAAAAATAAAACAGAAGAATGAGACAATTTGGATTAATAGGACGTAATATCTCTTATTCATTTTCTAAATCCTATTTTGCTGATAAATTTATAAACGAAAACATTGTAGACGCTGTCTACAATGTTTTTGATTTACAGCAAATAGATGAAGTGGAAAAAGTATTCGCAACCGAAGGTTTAGTAGGATTTAACGTTACTATTCCTTACAAACAAGAAATAATTCCATTTCTGGACGAACTGTCGCCAGAAGCCAAAGTAATTGGCGCTGTAAATACAGTTTTGATTAAAAACGGAAAACGAATTGGTCACAATACAGATTGCTACGGTTTTCATCATTCAATTTTACCACTTTTAGACTCTCATCATAAAAAAGCATTAGTCTTAGGAAATGGCGGCGCAGCAAAAGCTGTTTTTTATATTTTAGATGAATTAAATATCGCGTATAAAATTGTATCGAGAACTATCTTAGAAAATCAATTTACGTATGATGATTTAGATGAAAAAATTATTTCTCAACATCAAATTATTATCAATTGTTCACCAGTTGGTACTTTTCCAAATATAGAAAATGCACCACTCCTTCCCTATCAATTTATTTTGGAAAAACACTTGTTGTACGACTTAATTTACAATCCACCAGTTACTAAATTCTTAGAAAATGGACAAAATAATGGAGCGAAAATCAAAAATGGACACGAAATGTTAGTTCTACAAGCTGAAAAAGCTTGGAAAATATGGAATAAAGTAGACTAAATCACTTGATTTTGTTCTTTAGTTTTATTAGATTTGAGGAACAAAACATATTTACTTATGAACACAGAAATGGATAACCTGCATAATGCAGATGGAGAACAACAACCACAACCTGTCTCTACAAACGACAATATCACAGAATCTTACAAAACAGAAGATGCTGTAAATCAAGAAAAAATAAGCGATATTTCGTTTAAAGATTACGAAACTTTTAGTTTTGATGTCTTAATTAATGAAGCAAAAAATCTTTTGAGCAAACATTCTGTTCAAGAAATTCGCGAACATTTCAATCAAATTCGTGATGTTTTTAAACAAAAACTAGAAATAGATGAAGCTGCAAAAAAAGAAGCATTTGTAAATGATGGTGGTGATGAAGTAGATTTTAAATACGAAACAAGTTATCGTGCTAAGTTTAATGCTGTTTATAACGATTTCAAAAATCAATTGACAGCTTTTCATAAAGAAAACGAGAAAAAAGAATCGGATAATTTAAATGAACGCTTGACTATTATTGACGAATTAAAAGCGTTATACCAAGAACCTGGTGATACATCATCTACAATGTTCAAAAAATTTCGCGAGCTTAAAACGCGTTGGCATAATGCTGGTCGAATTCCGAGTAAAAATGCAGAAAATATTTTCAAAAACTATTTCTTTCATTTAGATAATTTCTACACTTATTTGGATATGAATAAGGAATTACAAACATTAGATTATGCTCATAATCTAGAAGTTCGTCATTCTATTATTAATCGTGCAGAAGAATTAATTAAAGAAACAAATGTGCAAAAAGCACTAAATGAGTTACAATATCTTCACCGTTTATGGAAAGAAGAGGCTGTTCCTGTACAAGAAGATTTACGTGAGCCAACTTGGCAAAAATTCAAAGAATTGACAAATAAAATTCATGATCGTAAAGGTGAATTGAATGAAAAAATAAAACAAGAACAAAAAGATAATCTTGAAAAGAAAAACGAGATTATTAAAAATATAAAAGAAATTGCTGCTAAAGCTGCGAATAAATCGCATGGAGATTGGCAAAAAGCAATCAAAGATATTAATACACTTCGTGAACAATTTATCGGATTAGGTCGTGTACCAAAAGATAAAAATGCTGCAACTTGGGAAGCTTTCAAAGAAGTGACAAGAGAGTTTAATCACATTAAAAATGATTTCTATAAAACGCTAAAAACAGAACAACAAGGTAATCTTGAAAAGAAATTAGCATTATTAGATATTGCAAAACAACATACAGAAAGCACAGATTGGAACAATTCTGTACAAGTGATTAAAAAGATTCAAAATGATTGGAAAAATATTGGACATGTTCCAAGAAAAAATTCAGACAAAATCTGGAAAGAATTCAAAGACACATGTAATAAATTTTTTGATCGATACAAAAAGCGTCACGAACAAGACAATCAAAAATTAGAAGTTAATTTTGAAAACAAACAAGCTTTCTTAGAAGAATTTAAAACAACTGAGATTTCAGAAAATAAAGATGAAGCTTTAAAACAACTTGAAGATTTATACACAGCTTGGGTAAATTTAGGAAAAGTTCCTGCAGATAAATTAGCTATTAATCAAGAATTTACAACTCTTTACAATGATAAATTAAGTGCTCTAAATTTATCAAAAACTGAAATAAGTGATTATAAACTTCAGTCTTTTGTCAATAAAATAAAAGCAGACGGAAATGATCGTTTATTGGACGACGAAATTAGAAAAACACGTAAAACAATTGATGAATTAGAAAAAGAAATTAATCAATTGGATAACAATGTTCATTTCTTTTCGAATGCCAATGCAGACAGTCCTTTATTAAAAGATGTTTACAGACAAATTGATGAGAAACGTAAGAAATTAACGGAAGCTGAAATCAAATTGAAAGCGTTATTCAACATCAATTTTAATGATTAATATTTAAAATGAAACAACAATCTATCGATGAGATGTATATGTCTCGTTGCATACAAATTGCCACAAACGGATTAGGAACAACGTATCCTAATCCGTTTGTTGGTTCTGTAATTGTACATAACAATAAAATTATTGGCGAAGGTTTTACATCAGAATATGGTGGTCCACACGCAGAAGTAAACGCTATAAACTCGGTAAAAAATCCTGAATTATTAAAGGAAAGTACACTTTATGTTACGTTAGAACCTTGCTCTCATCACGGAAAAACACCTCCTTGTGCCGATTTAATTATCAAAAAAGAAATTCCGAGAGTCGTTATCGGAACATTAGATCCTTTTTCTAAAGTAAATGGTCAAGGTTATTTGCGTTTGTTGAAAAATGGTGTTGATGTAACCTTAAATATTTTAGAGAATGAGTGTTTAGAATTGAATAAGCGATTTTTGACTTTTCATCAAAAAAAACGACCATACATTATTCTGAAATGGGCACAAACAGAAGATGGTTACATGGGACGAGATGATATACAGAAATGGATTACGAATCAATATAGTAAACAGTTGGTACACAAATGGCGAACTGAAGAAGAAGCTATTTTAGTCGGAAAAAATACCGCATTGATTGATAATCCACAATTAAATTCGAGATTATGGAATGGTAAAAATCCATTGCGAATTGCGATTGATAAAAATCTTGCAATTCCGAGAAGTTTTCACCTTTTTGATCAATCTCAACCAACTGTTATTTTTAATTCGCTTGAAGATTTTGAAGAAGAAAACCTCATCATCAAAAAAATAGATTTTTCAGAAAAAATCGTACCACAAGTGATTGATTATTTGCATCAAAAAAATATACAATCTCTTATTATAGAAGGCGGAAGCGATACAATACAGTATTTTATTGAAACAAATTTATGGGACGAAGCACGAATTTTGAGTTCGGATACTATTTGGAACGAAGGAATTCTCGCACCGCGTATCAAAGGAACTCGAATTGGTAAATACCGTTTCTTGAATGATGAATTAAATATTTTTGAAAATAGAATCCAAATAGAAGAAGAATCTTAGAAATAAGGTTCTTTTTCTTATTCATAAAAAGAAATATGTTAAAACCTATTTTTATCAACGTTTGTATAAGTATTTTCCTAAGTTTTATTATTTTTTTAGGTTTTAGAATGATAATAAATGAGGATTATAAATTACTAGAATTTAATAGTATTCGTAATACACAAAATTTATTTTATTATTTATGGATTGTTTTATTTTTTCCTATTATAGATATTGTACTATTTTCTGTTCCATTATATTTTAGTTTAAAAATAAAGAATAACTTAGCAATGATTATTAGCTTATTATGCATTTTTATCATAGAATATTCTATTTATGTTTATTTTACCTCTCAGAAAACATTTGATGAAGATGGTTTACATAAAGTAATAATAAGTATAATAATTTTTACATTTTTTTTCTATAAAACCATTTGGAAGAAGAGATAAAGTATTTTATCAAAAATGTATTTTTTGTTATTTCTTAAAGACATTAAAAAAACAACTTTGCATATTTTTTTCTCAAAACTTCGATTTTCTATATCTTTGCGAGACTTATTATATAGCCAAATAAAGCATGATTGATAGTTATCGTACAATCGAGAAACCAGTAGAAGATATAATTTTTAAAGAAATGGGAAGCAAGTTTATCAACTATGCTTATCCAGTAGAAAATGAAAACGACATCAAACTTTATTTAGACAATTTGTATGAGTTACATCCTGATGCAAATCATCATTGCTATGCCTATATTTTAGGAATTGATGGTAAAAATCATCGTGCTAATGACGATGGCGAACCAAGTGGATCTGCAGGTTTACCTATTTATAATCAAATTCTTTCGAGTGAAATAACAAATACATTAATTGTTTCTGTTCGTTATTTTGGCGGAACAAAACTTGGTATTCCTGGTTTGGTAAAAGCCTATAAATATGCTGCGCAAGTTGTAATAGAAGAAGCAAATATTGTAGAACGATTTGTCTCAAAACGTGTGAAATTGGTTTTTAATTATGACCAACAAGGCATTGTGGAACGCAATGTTGACCGAATTGGTGGCGAAATAAAAGAGAAGAACTTTACCGATAAATGTATGTTTACAATAGCTGTAAGAGAAAGTAAATTAGACGAATTTATTCGTATGTTTGATGAATATTACCAAATGGAAATTAAAATTTTAGACTAATGTTGAACAGCTTAACTTCCTTACGATTTTTCTTTGCTTTTGTCGTTTTCTTAAGTCACTTAACTTTTGTAAAAACAGATTTAGTTTGGTACAATTGGTTAAAAAATAACGTATTTTTCGAAGGTTATCTCGGCGTTGGATTCTTTTTTATTTTGAGCGGTTTTGTGTTAGCGCTTAATTATGAGAAAAAAATTATCGATAATCCGAACTTTGATAAAAAGAAATTTTACATCGCACGTTTTGCAAGAATTTATCCGTTGCATGTACTCACCTTTCTTATCATGTTACCCTTTGTTGTAATTAATGTTTGGAAATATACTTTCGAATGGGATATTGCCGCTGCGAATATCTTTTTATTACAATCTTTTATTCCAGTAAAAGACTTTTATTTCTCTATAAACAATGTTTCGTGGAGTATTTCTACCGAGGCCTTTTTTTATATAATGTTTCCTTTTTATGTCATTTGGTTGTACAAATTTCCGAAACTAATATATATATTATTACTTATTATTCCTGCAATTATATTCGCTGAGCCTTATTTTTCGACAAATAGAAATTTAGAAAAAGGTATTTTTTACATTAATCCAATCGTACGTAGTTTTGATTTTATTTTAGGAATAATAACGTGTCAAATCTATCAAAAAATAAAGACGAAAGAGATTAATTTAGCAAAAGGAACAATGATAGAATTTACTTCAATTGTTCTGTTAATCGGATTTTTCATCTTTCACGAAGATGTTGCAAGAGCATTTCGTTACGGAATTTATTATTGGATTCCGATGATGATGATTGTGCTAGTTTTTGCTTTACAAAAAGGTTTTTTCTCGAAAATACTACAACATAAAAGTTTAGTCTATTTGGGCGAAATTAGTTTTGCGTTCTATATGATTCACATGATTGTTATCAAATATGGAAATCAATATTTACCTGCAATAAATGATTTTTCTAAAATCGGTTTATACTTTATTATTGCATTAATTTTGAGCATTTTAATTTTCGAATATTTTGAAAAACCTGTCGCAAAATGGATAAAAAATAGACTTCATTCATAAAAAAATGATAATTTTCTATAAGCTGTGTGCATAAAAAAATAATTACTTCTTTATTTATTTATTTTTCTTTTTTAATAAACGATCGCTTGTTAGTTTATTGTTTTGTATTTTTTTGTTTTTAACTAATAATTTTCTTTTCAGTAAAAAAAACAAAGAATAATTAACTGATTATTAGCTAATAACAAAATACAACTTTGTTAAATAATTGATTTTCATATATTGTAAAATGAAATTTTAAAATCAATATAACATGAAGAAAAATCAATTTACAGCTTTACTCCTTCTACCGGCTCTTTTATCTTTTACATTTGTGAATGCTCAAAATTATGAAGAAAATATCTCCGAATATTTTAGGATTAATAATAGTTTAAGTAAAATTCCAGCTGAACTAAAAGAGTTCAAAATCTTAAATATTGATAAATCAAAATCATTAAATGGAGATGTTGTTGTTATTAATCAAGAAATCTATGGTATTCCAGTTTTTAATAAATCGGCTACTTTTCTAATTAGTAACAATAAAATTAATTATGTTGCAAACGGATTTAGCAATTCAATAAGTCTAAATAAAATTGCAAAAAATAAACCAAGCATCAACGAACTAAATGCATTTACTGTTTTTGCTAATTCTATTCGATTAAAAGATATTTCATCTTATACACTTGATAAAGATGATAAGAATAAAAACCTTTTAAAAATTAGTAAACCAGAAAATATAAAATCAAATTTGGTTTATTTTGAAAAAAATAATGAAGCAAGATTAGCTTATAAAATTTCCTTTAAAGAAAAAGGAACAGCTAACAATTGGGTTGCAATTGTAGATGCATTAAATTCTGAAATTCTGTATCGATTAAATACAACAATTTTTGACAGATTTGATGGAAATGATTTTTTACATCAAAATTATGATGATAAATCAGCAAAAAAAACAGTTTCTTTTCCAATAAATCAACCACAAAAAACATCAAATAATACTATATCTACACTAGCTTCTGCATCTTATAATGTTTATCAACTTCCTATTGAAGCTCCTACTTTTGGTAATAGAACATTAGTAAAAGAACCATTTAATAACGATTTTTCTCCTTTGGGTTGGCAAGATACAGGAAGTTCTGATTTTGATAAATATAAAGATTATACAGTTGGTAACAATGTTTCTGCTTATTCTGATGATACCAACAAAAATTCACTTGACGATATAAGTCAACTTGCGTATGGAGGTCCAAATAGAAAATTTGATTTTCCTTTGGACGTTACAAAACCAGTAGATACTTATAAAGATGCTGCCATTGCTAATTTATTTTATGTGAATAATATGATGCACAACATTTCTTATCAATTTGGATTTACAGAAACTGCTCGTAATTTTCAATATTCAAATTTAGGAAAAGGCGGAGTAGAAAAAGATTTTGTATTAGCTGAAGCCAGAGATGGTGGTGGATATGACAATGCTAATTTTCAAACTGCTGAAGATGGAACAGCACCAACAATGCAGATGTACTTATTTTCTCCAAAAGACTATAACGGTATTACTGTTCATTCTCCTTCTGATTTAGCAAGCTTCTCTACAACTACTATTTTCGCTGGTGATGTCCAAAATTTACCAACAGTAGGTGTTACAAGTGATTTAGTTATCGCCAATCCTTTAGATGGTTGTTCAGAATTAACAAACCAAGATCAAGTAAAAGGAAAAATTGTTTTAATACAACGAGGTTCTTGTAATTTTGCTCAGAAAACAAATAATTCAATTGTTGCTGGCGCTATTGGTACAATTTATTACAATGCAGAATACACACAACCAGTTGGTGGATATACTTCTGGTGCCGAAACCGTATATTATTCTGCATTAATTGATCGTAAATCTGGAGAAATATTAAAAAATAAAGTCGAACAAAATGAAACCGTTAATCTTACACTAAAAAAAGACTTCTCTTTAGTAGCACAACCTGATGGTAGTTTAGACAATGGTATTATTGCACATGAATATGCACATGGAATTTCTAATCGATTAACAGGTGACGGAAACGGACTTTGCTTATCTCAAATTAATTCAAACGAGCAAATGGGTGAAGGTTGGTCAGATTTTATTGCGTTGATTTTAACAATGAAACCAACAGATAATGCAAATATTGCAAGAGGAATGGGAACCTATGCTTATAGTCAAGATATTGATGGTCCTGGGATTCGACTAGCTAAATATTCACCAGATTTTTCTATAAACAATTTTACGTATGGAAAAACAAATGGAATGGAATTACCTTTAAGTTTTTTTGGCATTACGCTTGGTAGTACTCCAAATGTTCATAGTATTGGTTTCATTTGGGCTACAATGTTGTGGGATTTGACATGGAAATATGTAGAAAAATATGGTTACAACAATATAGTTACTGCAGATAAAAATAGTGGAACTGCTAAAGTGTTACAATTGGTAATGGATGGTATGAAATTACAGAAATGTAACCCTTCTTTTATTGATGGACGTGATGCAATTCTAGCTGCTGATGAAGCACAAACTGGTGGAGTAGATAAATGTATGATTTGGAATACTTTTGCAAAAAGAGGTTTAGGAGTCAACGCAAGTCCTGGAGGTTTAAATGGATATTGGGTTGATTTAGAAAATAATTCAAATCCAGAATTAAATGATCAAGTAGAAGATTTTTCAGTTCCATCAGAGTGTCAATTATCTACGGATGAACTTAATATTTCTAATAAATTAACAATTTCTCCAAATCCTGCAAAAAATGAAATAAATCTTAATTCGAAAAATTTAAAAGGAAATTATTCAATCAAAATTTATAACATGACAGGATCATTAGTAAAAGAAGCAAGTTATAATCCTGCAAATAATAAATCAATTAGTCTTTCTAATTTAACTAATGGTGTTTATGTAATAAAAATTAAAGGAGATAATATCTCGCACTCTCAAAAGTTGATTATAAAAAAATAACAACAATATTTATAAAATAAAACAACGATTTCATATTCTGAGATCGTTGTTTTTTATATTCTAATATTTATTAAAAACTCAACTTAATTCGTTTTTAATTTTACATTGAACACATGATTATGATTAAATTGGTTTTACTTTATTGTTGTATTAACTTTGAATATATTAATCTTGTAATATTCCTAATAAAAATCAATAAAAGCTTATATGAGTATTTTTACCTATCATTTAATTAAACTTCCAATTATTCAAGTTTTTAAGAATATGATTTTTCCAATAAATTCAAATAAAATAGAAGGTTTGATTTACGCAGAAACAATGTCTGCAATGATTTTAGGTTCTGCAATTTTTTCAAAATCAAGAATATTTTCAAGAGAAGTTGTCGTTTTTGCACAATGGGAAAATGAAAAAGCTTTAGCAGATTTTCTTTCAACTCATTCTTTCGGAAAAAAATTAAACAAAAGCTGGTTTTTAAAACTTCAATTTGTTAGACAATGGGGAAATATTTCTGGTTTTCATATTCCCGAAACTTCAAATCAACCAAATACAGAAATCAATCCTGTAGTCGCTATAACTCTTGCCAGAATGAAGTTTCTACAAATTCCACGCTTTATTCGTTGGGGCAGACCTGTTGAAAAATTGGTGCGAGATCATTCTGGTACCACGCTATCTTTGGCTTCAATTCGTTATCCAAATTTAGTTTCTACATTTTCTATTTGGAAAACACAAAAAGAAATGACAGATATGGTGTATGGACACAGTAATATGCCAAAACCAAAAAGACATATTGATGCAATGAAAGAACGAAATAAAAAGGATTTTCATTACGAATTAACAACGTTAAGATTTAAAGTTTTATCAGAATTTGGCGAATGGAACGGAAAGTCTAATTTTACTGTAATAAATACGACAAAAGAATGAATTTTCCTTACTCAATGCAAAAATTACAAGATTGGTTTACCCAACAATGGATTATTATTTGGGGAAAGAAAATAAATCCTAAAGAACACAAATGGCTTTGGGGACCTTTTGGAGAATTGGACGGTATTGGAGAAAATTTTATTACGCAACTTGCAGAAAAAGAGAATTTAACCATCAAACGAAATTGTAATTCTGTTGGTTTATTAGATTCTATTCAATCTTTGAATTTATCTGACATAGAAAAAAATAAATTATCTGATAAAGTAATTGATTTTTATGAAAAAACGGCTGATTATGATTTAGTTTTTAAAGCAAAATGGAATCCAATATTTAAATTTTTTGGAATTATTGTTAACCGATTATTTAGTCAGCGAATAAATCAACTCAACATTCCGACAAAGCAATTTGATGAATCAGAAATATTAACAAGCGAAATAATAAAATTAATTGATAATCAATCAAAAAAAGTAAAATATACCATTTGGTTAAGAAAAATAAAATCTACAGGTCTAATCATATATTCGGGTATTTATGGAACTTGTAAATTACCGTCTGGAAAAATCTGTATTAAAGCAATTTTTCCGTTACCGAAAGGAAATGCAACGGTAATTTTGAAACCTAATGTTGGTCAAAATAACGAATTAATATTAGAATCTTCTGGAAAAAAATTTGGTGATCCTGGTTTTTATTTTTTATTAAATGATTCTAAAAATAACCATTGGTCTCAGTATCATTCTTCATTTACAGATGAATTGATTGTAAGCGAAAAAGAGAATTCTCTCAACGCAAAACAAGAATTAAAACTTTGGAATTTACGTGTTGTAACGTTTGAATATGTGATTAATAAAAAAACAAAAGCCACTGATTAGCGGCTTTTGATATTTATTATAATAAAAATTCTAAACTGTATGATATTTAAAACTTTGTTCGTTTTTAATGGTTTTTACAGATTCGTAAATCAATTCAATCACATTTTTCACATCCGATTGATGAACCATTTCTACTGTTGTGTGCATATAACGCAACGGCAACGAAATTAATGCAGATGGCACTCCTCCATTGCTGTACGCAAAAGCATCTGTGTCCGTACCCGTTACACGAGAACTTGCTGCACGCTGAAATGGAATATTGTTTTTCTCTGCAGCATCTATAATCAATTCGCGCAAATTATTCTGTACAGCTGGCGCATAATAGACAACTGGTCCATCGCCACATTTCTGCTCACCTTCTTTAGATTTTGTAATCATAGGCGTTGTTGTGTCATGTGTAACATCAGTAATAATTGCAACATTTGGCTTTATAGTTTGTGTTATCATTTCCGCACCACGTAAACCAACTTCCTCTTGCACTGCATTTACAATGTACAATCCGAAATCTAATTTATCTTTATTTTCTGCCAATTTACGTGCAACTTCTGCAATCATAAATCCGCCCATTCTATTGTCTATAGCACGACAAACAAAATAACGATCATTTAATGTGAAAAATTCATCTGGATACGTAATCACACAACCTACATGTATTCCTAATTCAAGAACCTCATCTTTTGACGTACAACCTGTATCAATCCAAATTTTATCTGGAGTTGGCGCTTCATCTTTACCTGCTTGACGCAAATGAATTGCTGGCCAACCAAAAACTCCTTTTACAATTCCTTTTTTTGTATGAATATTAACCACTTTAGATGGCGCAATCATGTGATCTGAACCTCCATTTCTGATTACATAAATAAAACCATCATCAGAAATATAATTTACAAACCATGAAATTTCGTCTGCATGTGCTTCTATTACTACTTTGTAAGGCGCATCTGGATTGATAACTCCGTAAGCAGAACCATAATTATCTGTTCTTATTTCATCTACAAATGGTTTTAAGTAATCCATCCAAACTTTTTGTCCTTCACTTTCAAAACCTGTTGGTGAAGCTGTATTTAAGTATTTTGTTAAAAAATCAATCGACTTTTCATCAAATAAATTATTTACGCTCATTTTTGTATATTTTATAACAAATGTACTAATTTTAGGAACAATTTTTGTATTAAATCAATTATGAAATATTATATCTATCTCTTCATTTCTCTCTTCTATTTTTCACCTATTTCTACTTTAAAAGCGCAAATTTTCGGTTTAGATTTGGGAGGAAAAAATACGACGCAAGAAATTAAAAATGATTCGATTAATTTAACTGACTTTTCTTTCAATCCATTAGATACAATTCATCTTAATGAGATGAATACGTATTCAGTTGTTTTAAAATCTGATTTAGAAAAAAAATATTATTTATGGTTAAGAAAACGTGTACGTGATGTTTGGCCTTATGTTCGCACGGCTGTAAAAGAATATAATTATGTCTCAGATACCATACAAACCATGGATAAAAAACGAGACAAAAAGAAATTTATAAAAACACGTCAAAAAAATTTAGCTGATCAATTTGAAAATCAGTTAAAAAACATGTCAAGTTCTCGTGGTCAAATCTTAACTAAGTTAATTTATAAAGAAACAGATAAAACAACATACGATATTATAAAAGAATTACGTGGTGGAATAAATGCCTTTCTTTACCAAGCAGCAAGTGGAGCATTTGATATTGACCTAAAGCAAACATTTGACCCTAAACGAACTAGAGAAGATTTATACATAGTCGTCATTCTACAACGAGATTTTGCTGATGGCATTTTAAAACCTATAGACGAAGATTAATGTTTCTTTAACAACTACGCTTTACAATAATATACTGTTTTTTTATTATATTTGATATAATAAAGGGAAAAAACGTGGGAAACAATATAAAAAGAATAGGTGTATTAACCTCTGGTGGTGATGCTCCTGGAATGAATGCGGCCCTACGTGCCGTAGTTAGAGCTTGCAAATATTACGATTTACAGTCGGTTGGAATTCGTCAAGGATACGAAGGTTTAATCAATAATGATATGATTGATTTAGGACCTCGTTCAGTTAGAAACATTATCAATCAAGGTGGTACAATTTTAAAAACTGCTCGATCTTTAGAGTTTAAAACTCCAGAAGGACGTCAAAAAGCATATACTCATCTAAAAAATAATAATATAGATGCTTTAGTTGTAATTGGTGGAGATGGCTCTTTTACTGGGGCTAATATTTTCTATCAAGAGTTTGGTGTTCCATTTATTGGAATTCCAGGAACTATAGACAATGATATTTTTGGAACAGATTTTACAATTGGTTATGATACTGCTCTAAATACAGTAATTGATGCAATTGATAAACTGCGTGATACTGCAACCTCTCATGACCGTGTATTTTTTGTAGAAGTTATGGGACGCGATGCTGGTTTTATTGCATTAAATAGTGGTATAGCTTCGGGTGCACAAGATATTTTGATTCCAGAACAACGAGATAGTGTTGATGAATTATGTACATCATTAGAACGATCTGAAAAATCTGGAAAAAAATCAAGTATTGTTGTAGTTGCAGAAGGTGAAAAATTAGGTGGCGTTTTTGAAATGGCAAAACAAGTTCAGACTCGTCATCCAGAATACGATATTCGTGTTACAGTTTTAGGTCACATACAACGTGGTGGCTCTCCATCATGTCATGATCGTGTATTAGCAAGCCGTCTTGGTATTGCTGCTGTAGAAGGTTTATTAGAAGGAAAAACCAATCTTATGGCTGGAATTCGTTCTAACAAATTGGTTTTCACTCCTATCGATGAAGCAATCAAAAAACACAACGAAATTGATTCAGAATTAATAAAAGTTGCTAAAATTTTAGCTATCTAAGTTTTTAATATAAAGGGAAATTATATATACTATGTCAAAAATTAAAGTAGGAATCAATGGATTCGGAAGAATTGGTAGCCTTGTATTTGGGGTTGCTATCAAAAGAGAAAATATCGAAATCGTAGGAATTAACGATTTAGTTGATATTGACTATTTAGCATACATGTTAAAGTATGACTCTGTTCATGGAAAATTTGACGGAGAAATTAAAGTTGAAGATGGACATTTAGTTGTAGATGGACAAAAAATTAGAGTTACTGCAGAAAAAGATCCTGCAAACCTAAAATGGGATGAAGTTGGTGCTGATGTAGTAATTGATGCAACAGGAATCTTTTTAACGAAAGAATCTGCACAAAAACACATTGATGCTGGTGCAAAAAAAGTTGTAATGACAGGTCCATCAAAAGATGATACACCAATGTTTGTAATGGGTGTTAACCACGACAAAATTACAGCTGCAGACACAATTATTTCTAATGCTTCTTGTACAACAAACTGTTTAGCGCCTTTAGCTAAAGTAATTCACGAAAACTTCGGAATTGTAGAAGGTTTAATGACTACTGTACACGCTGCAACTGCAACACAAAAAGTAGTAGATGGACCATCTATGAAAGATTGGAGAGGTGGACGTAGCGCAATGACAAACATCATTCCTTCTTCTACTGGTGCTGCAAAAGCAGTAGGTAAAGTAATTCCAGAACTTAACGGTAAATTAACTGGAATGTCTTTCCGTGTGCCAACAGTCGATGTTTCTGTAGTAGATTTAACAGTAAAATTAGCAAAAGAAACTAATTATGACGAAATCAAAAAAGTAATGCGCGAAGCTGCAGAAGGTGATTTGAAAGGAATTATCGGGTATACAGAAGATTCAGTAGTTTCTATGGATTTCCGTGGAGATACAAGAACATCTATTTTTGATGCAGAAGCAGGTATTATGCTAAACCCAACTTTTGTGAAATTAGTTGCATGGTATGATAACGAAATTGGATACTCTAACAAAGTAGTTGATACAGTAGAATATTTCGCAAATATCTAAGAAAAAAATAGTTTATTTTATGAAGCCTTTCCATTTTGGAAAGGCTTTTATTTTTTTATTCTTACTTTAATGTATTATGGACTAATATTTGATTTTAGCTTTACAAAGCACATCAAAATGAAAAAAGAAATAATATATAATAGTCCAAAAAAATCAACAATTGATAAAATTTTAGCTTTTTCTAAATCAATATCAAATGTTAAAACGTCTAAATTAAGATCAACCATCATTATTCATCTTAATTAACATCTACTACTCTCTATCCTACTTATTTATTAAATTCACAATAATGTTAATTCAATATTATGGATAAATATGAAAATTAACAATTATTTATTTTTTTAAGAAAAATTTAAATAAAATTAAGAATTTTTATGTTAAAAAACTTGTAGCAAATATTTGTTTACCTATATTTGGATAAACAATAAAAAAACAGCCTATAGATTAAATTCTACTTTATAATTAACAATTGCTACTATGAACTATGAAGATGACTCTTTATTAATCCAAGATTATTTAAGAGGTAATGAAAATGCTTTAGAAACATTAATAGAGAAATACAAAGGAAGAATCTATAGTTTTATATACTCTAAAGTCTTAGATAAAGATGTAACCGAAGATATTTTTCAGGATACATTTATCAAGGTAATCCTTACATTAAAAGGTGGACGATATAACGAAGAAGGTAAATTTTTACCTTGGGTTATGCGTATTGCTCATAATTTGACTATTGACTATTTTCGATCAAACAAAAGAATGCCAACAGTTAGTGAAACAGTTGGATACAATGAAGAATATAACATTTTCGATTTTATTGGAATTTGTGACGAATGTTCTGAAACTAAAATTATTAAATCACAAATAGAACATGATTTAAGAAATTTAGTAACAAAATTACCAGATGATCAGCGAGAAGTTTTAGAATTAAGAATATTTAAAGAACTTAGTTTTAAAGAAATTGCAGAAGAAACTGATGTAAGTATAAACACTGCTTTAGGGCGAATGCGCTATGCAATTATCAATCTGAGAAAGGTTATTGAAAATAATAACATTATTTTAACAATGGACTAAAAAATAAACTTTACAATTTAGCGTTTTAAAGAAAATGTAAGTTTATTTATATGATTGAATTTTACTCAGAAAGTTTCGAACCAAAACAAGCTACCGTAAATAGATTAATAATGTTCTCAAAATCAATAACATCTGTTAAATCAGAAATATTGAAAGAGATATTGATTATAAATTTGAATTAAAAGTTATTTGTTTTTATTTCGAAATAAAAAGCCTAAAATGTAAAACATTTTAGGCTTTTTTATGAATTAAACTTTGCAGTTAATTATTTTTCTACAAAAGTTGATTTGATATTTAATTCTACCATTTGCTCATCTGCAATAGTTGATGGTGCATCAATCATAACATCGCGACCAGAGTTATTTTTTGGGAATGCAATATAATCACGAATAGTTTCTGAACCATCTAAAATAGATACAAAACGGTCAAACCCGAATGCTAAACCTCCGTGTGGTGGCGCTCCGTATTTGAAAGCATTCATCAAGAAACCAAATTGTGCTTCTGCTTGTTCTGCTGTAAATCCTAACAATTCAAACATTCTTGCTTGAATATCTTTATCAAAAATACGAATTGATCCTCCTCCGATTTCGTTTCCATTCAAAACTAAATCATACGCATTTGCACGAACTTCACCTGGATTAGTTGTTATCAACTCCATATCTTCTGGTTTTGGAGAAGTAAAAGGATGATGCATTGCATGGTAACGCTCAGATTCTTCGTCCCACTCTAACAATGGAAAATCTACAACCCATAATGGTGTAAAAACTTCTGGATTACGTAATCCTAAACGCTCTGCAATTTCCATACGTAAAGCCGATAATTGCGCACGAACTTTGTTTGTATTACCAGACATTACCAACATCAAATCTCCTGGTTTTGCGTTCATACGCTCTGCCCAAGCTGCTAAATCTTCTTGAGAATAGAATTTATCTACAGAAGATTTAAACGTTCTGTCTTCGTTGTAACGCACCCAAACCAATCCTGTAGCAGCAATTTGTGGACGTTGAACCCATTCTATTAATTTATCAATATCCTTACGTGTGTACGTATTTAAGCCTTCGGCAGCAATACCAACAATTAATTCTTGTTCATCAAAGATTTTGAAATCTTTTCCTTTTGCTAAATCAGAAATTTCTCCAAACTCCATTCCGAAACGAATATCTGGTTTATCATTTCCATAACGACGCATTGCTTCAGCAAACGTCATACGAGGAAAATCTCCAAATTCTAATCCTTTGAAAGTATGTAATAAATGTTTTGCTAAACCTTCGAAAACATTCATAATATCTTCTTGCTCTACAAAAGACATTTCGCAGTCTATCTGAGTAAATTCTGGTTGACGGTCTGCACGCAAATCTTCGTCACGAAAACATTTCACGATTTGGAAATATTTATCCAAACCTCCAATCATCAATAATTGTTTGAATGTTTGCGGCGATTGTGGCAACGCATAAAATTCTCCTGGATTCATACGAGATGGAACCACAAAATCACGCGCACCTTCTGGTGTAGATTTAATCAAAACTGGTGTTTCAACTTCTACAAAATCTTGTGCATCTAAATATTTACGAACTTCCTGTGCAACTTTGCTTCGGAAGATTAATTTATTTTTAACTGGATTACGACGAATATCTAAATAGCGATATTTCATACGAATATCCTCTCCTCCATCCGTATTATCATCAATTGTGAAAGGTGGTAAAGCAGATTCGTTCAAGATTGTGATAGAATCAGCTAAAATCTCAATTTCTCCTGTTGGAATATTTGGATTTTTTGAAGCTCTTTCTATTACTGTTCCCGAAACTTGGACAACGAATTCGCGTCCTAAACTTCTTGCTGTTTCAAATAATTCTTTTGATGAACGATCTTCATCTAAGATGATTTGCGTGATACCGTAACGGTCGCGTAAATCTATCCACATCATAAAACCTTTATCGCGTAGCGTTGAAACCCAACCGCTTAAAGTTACTTTTTCGTTAATGTTGGCTTGTGTAAGTTCACCACAAGTATGAGTTCTAAACATTTGTCCTCGAATTTATTGTGTAAAGGTAAAGTTTTGCTGTGAAATAAAGAAGTTATCGAGTTATTTTCAATGAATAAAATCAATTATAATTTCTTTCGAAAGATTGAACAAAAATTGATAGAAATATTGTCATACTAATTGAAAATAAAATAAATAATGTATTAATTGAAGACTCTTACCCTTTATATTTCTAATTTTCAGTAGAATATTTTATTAAAAAACCTCGTTAAAGGAGTTTTTAACGAGGTTTCTTAATGAGTATTACAGTTTTAATTATGTTTTGCAAAAAAATCCGTCAAAGATTTATACAATATTTCAGGTTCTTCTGCTGGAATGTTATGAGAGGCATTTTTGATGTATATCAATTCTTTATCTTTTTTAGGAACATTTTTCAGTGCTTTATAAATCATTCGTCCAGATTCTATTCCAATTGCGTAATCAGAATCTCCTTGAAGAACTAAAATCGGTGTTTTAATAACTGCAAGTTGGTCTAAAACATTCAGATTATTGTAAGCTTCTTGCTCGTGAAATGCTTCATTAATATACTCAAATCTTTTCATAGCTTGCTCTATCAGTTCTGGCGTGTATCTAACGCGAGTATAAAAATCTGGATCATTCAATAACTTATCAGTTTTCCCTTTCTTTTCAGGTTGAGCCCAATAAACATCAAATCCTAAATCTTTCGGAAACACATATCTTATCGAGTCCATATCTGCAAAGAAACTCTTGAATCCACTTTTTTCTATAACGTCCAATTTTTGCAAGATTTCATTAAATCTCTTGATTTTTACAGGATCGTTCGTTTTCTTTATCAGTTTATTAGCTAATTGTTTTTCGTGTTTTATCAATGCAAAATTATTATTTTGAATATTGGCAGTGCCAGAGTTACTGATAAATGAATGTATTTTTTCTTGATGTTTTATCAAATACAAAAATCCAAACGTTCCACCCCAAGAAGAACCCAAAAGATTGATTTTTTTATTGGGATATTTAGCTCTGATATAATCTACCACAACATCCAAATCTTTCACAAATTGATCGGTTGTAAGCATCGATTTATCTTTCCATTCGTCAGATTTTCCACTTCCTCTTTGGTCAAAATAAACCATCAAATAATCATTTTCAAAAATATTTCTGAAAAATTCGTGATCAACATTAAAAGCTCCTGGTCCACCGTGAAGCGTTATAATAATAGGTTTTTCGGAATTACCAACAATTCTCGTGTAAAGATTTGACTTTTCTATCGGAATAAAAAATTCGGTATCAATTTGCTTATTTTTTTCATTACCTACGTTTTGTGCAAAAATATTGAGCGACAAAAACAGAAAAATGATGATGTTTAGTTTTTTCATTTGTGTTAATTTATTATTCATAATTAGTTTTTAGATCTTAACCAGTTTACAAGCGCATACATTCCTACTAAATTATTTTCTGCAAGTAATTCTATGGCTTCTTGTAATTCTCCGTTTTGTAATCGAAGAATAATATTTTCGTGTTGATTACTCGATTTCTCAACCTTTTTTTTCATCGCCATATAAGCGTATTCATAGCGTTGCGACTGACGATGTAAGGTTTTAATCATTTTTAATAATCGTTGATTTGGACAATTAGAAAGCAATAATATATGCCAACTTTCATCTAATTCTACCACCTCTTTTGGTGATTTTGAATTAATAATCTTCGAATTAATTTCAGTCAGTTTATCCAAAATTTTATTATTTGGAATACCCGATAATTCCAACGCAAATGATTCTAATTTTGCTCTCAAAGGATAAATTTCATCAATATCTGCTTCCGAAAATTTAGCTAATCTGTAGCCTTTTCTGGGTTCGGATACTACAATTCCTTCCCATTCTAATTGTTGTAAAGCATCTCTTAATGGCGTTCTGCTTATGTTTAATAATTCTGTCAATTGTATTTCTCGTAGCGGCTCATCAGGTAATATTTCGCCATCGATTATTAGCTGCCACAATGCTTTTATAATTTGAGTTTTTAGCGATTCTTGTGTTATCATATCAAAATGTATATTGTATACAATATGCAAACCTAATCATTTTTAATGAATTATAACTTTATTATTAAGATTTTAAGAAAAATAATTCAAAAATCGGGGAAGACAGCTGATTATAGGGCGTAGAACTTACCCGATTAAATATAATGCTACTTTTTTTCTAATCTACTCAACGTTTCTCTAGAAACACCCAGATATTGTGCAATCATAGTTTTAGAAACACGCTGAAAAAGAGCTGGATACTGATGCAATAACAGTTCATATTTTTCTTTAGCAGAATTTTTCATCATCGACAATACTCTTTTTTGTAAAGCAACATAACCCGAAAATGCCTTTTGACCATGAAAAATATACATTTTAGGAACTGCTTCGCACATCTTTTTTCTATTATCAAAACTAAGTTCTAGCACAAGACAATCTTCCAAAGCTTGTACACACATATTCCCTTTTGATTCATTTACTAACGCAGGATAGTCAGAAATCCACCAATCTTCCATCGCAAACTGAATAATATATTCCTTTCCAACTTCATCTTCTGTAAAAGCTTTCAGACAACCTTTCACAACCAAAAATTCAGACGTAATAATTTGTCCAGCCTCTATGATTAGAGCTTTTATATTTACTTCTATAGGAGAAAAATACGGTAATATTGTTTGAAATTCTTCATCAGTTAAAGCAATTACCGCTTCAATATGTTGGCGTAAAAAAATAGCATAGTCCATTCTTCAAAGTTAAGAAATGAAATACGCTATTTTTTATATAGACAAAATTTTAACTATTTTTCTATTTTTTGTGTAAGAATAACAAGTGGCTTTTCTTGAAAATAAGCTGATGGTAAAGAAATAAATTCCTGTATATGAGCTTGTTTATTGTGAATATTTAATCCTTCTTCATCTTCCCAGATTTCATAGAAAACAAATTGATTTTTATCTTCAATACCTTGGTGTAAATCATATTGCAGACAAGCTTCTTCTTTTCTAGTTTGAATTACCATGTTTTCTAAAACCAATTTTACTTCGTCTAAATAAGCAGATTTAGTTTTTACAATAGCGGTTATATAAATCATTTTATTAGATTTTCTTCGGTTACAAAAATTGACTCAAGATGTTTTTTATATTCTTTTCTATAATTTTCTATTCGTTCTTCCGTTGCATTTTTTTCTAAATCATGAAAGTGAAAACCTTGAATTTTTGTCATTCCAACAAAAGCATTCATGTGATGAAAACCGAATAAAACACCATCGTCAACAGATGTTTCATTAAAAAACTCTCCTGGTAAAGTAAAAGCAGTGTCTGGTGCATTCCAAGTAGAATTTACAATGTAATTTTTACCTTGCATTAACCCTCCTGTTCCGTAATTAATTTCCGGATTTTTACGTGAACGCCCATCACTTGCATACATTCCATTTTGGTGACCAGCCGTAAAAACATCATCAATGTATTTTTTTAAAAGATTGGGAACTTGAAACCACCAAATCGGTGTATTGTAAACGATAATATCTGCCCATTTAAAATTTTCGACTTCAGCCATCGCGTCAAAATCATCGTTTACATTAAACATTCGAACATCAAAATCATTCGCCGTAAAAAAATCTGCTGTCCAACCTGTTAATGTATTATTGAATAATCCGCCCGAATGAGCAAAATTTTGTCCTCCGTTTATGATAAATATATTTTTCATTTTCTTAAATTGTTTCTGCAAATCTCAGTTTTTTCCTCAAAAAATAGCTGTGATTTAAGTCACAATTTTATACGATTAAATTTCTTAAAAATTAATCGTATCATTTTAATTAATGGTATGAATTTCTTATTTTTAACCATCTTTCAATCCAAAATAAAAATCAAAAAAATGTCTACAAATCGCTATCCACAACGAATTGTTTGTTTAACAGAAGAAGGAACAGAAATTTTATATGCAATTGGCGAACAACATCGTTTGGTGGGAATTAGTGGTTTCACGTATCGTCCGCCAGAAGCGAGAAAAGAAAAGCCAAAAGTTTCTACTTTTTTAGATGCTAAATTTGAAGAGATTATTAATCTAAGACCAGATTTAGTCATCGGATATTCTGATTTACAAGCAGATATTGCAGCAGAATTGATCAGAAGAGGAATTAATGTTTTTATATTTAATCATAAAACAATCGATGAAATTTTGAACATGATTTTACAATTTACTTCTTTGATTGGTTGTCAAGAAAAAGGGTTAGAATTGATAAAAAAATATGAAATAAAATTAGAAAACGTTAAACAACAAGCGTCACTTCTTCCCTATCGCCCTACTGTTTTTTTTGAAGAATGGGACGAACCAATTATATCGGGAAGCGCTTGGGTAAATGATTTGATAGAAATTGCTGGTGGAAAATTGGCTTTTCCTGAACTGAAAAATAAAGCGTTGGCAAAAGATAGAATTTTGTTGGATGAACAGGTGATTGAACGAGATCCCGAAATTATTATCGGTTCGTGGTGTGGAAAAATGTTCAAACCCGAAAAAGTAAAACAACGTTTAGGTTTCGAAAATGTGAAAGCTGTTCAACAAAATCATTTGTACGAAATAAAATCTGAATTGATTTTACAACCTGGTCCTGCTGCTTTAACCGATGGTTTGGATAAGTTGGTAAAAATTATTAATTTCACGATTCAATCTTAAACTATAAAACCTAAATACATGGATCAAATTTTTATTAATATGATAAGTAGTATTCTCTACGTTGTATTTAATATTATTCTCATTGTCATTGCATCTATCGCTTATAAAAAAAGAATTCCTCTTAGCAATCTATTACTAATTGTTTCTATTATAAACATTGTATTACCTATCTTAAGAAGAATACTACTAAATTTTGATTATGAGTATCTTATAATAACAGCCAACATTGAAACAATTTTTTATATAATTTTCGGTGTTGTATTAATTATTGGAATTTCTAAAATAAAAAACATCAATTTTGATTAAAAAAATCGTATAAAAATGATTTGGATAAAATTGTGGAGATTATTGGAAATTACAGTAGTTGACCTTTTTGAAAAATGGAATAGAAATAATCTTTATTTGGAATAAATCCTTGATATCTTGTAACCATCCATTGATTATTTTCTTTTCCTGTTATAAAACTACCAACAATTCCATTATTATAATTCACAACTAAAACAGAAGATAAATTCAATTGATAATAGCTTTCAACATTGTCTATTTTAAACAATCTAAATTTTCTATTTTTAAATTCAATATCCATAAAATATTTAACTTGAAGTTTTATTGAATCATTCAATAATAAGAATCCATTTCTCTTCTTATCACTAAAATCAAAAATAAGTTGATTATTTTGAGAAGAATACGAATAAAAACTATCTTGAATAAATATTCTATCATTCACTTCGTAGTCTTTACTTTTATAATAAAAATTACCTTTTAAATATAACTGATTACATGAATTATTTGTTGATACAATATAAAGAGTAGGTTTATCATCTGTTTGATTATTTATAAAATAATCATCATAAGTACATTGTTCTTTACTACATCCAAACAAAATGAATCCCAAAACAAATATTATAACTTTATTCATAAACTTAATTTAACTAAATATAACAAAAAAAATCCCGCCAAAAGCGGGATTTAATTTATTGTATAATATTGACTTCTCTAATCAATGTAACGCCATATTTGGCTTTTACATCTTCTATAATTCGTTCGGACAAATCAAAGATTTCGCGTCCAGTTGCATTTCCATAATTCACCAAAACCAAAGCTTGTTTATTGTGAACACCTGCATCACCAAAACGTTTGCCTTTCCAACCTGCGTGTTCTATTAACCAACCTGCGGCTAATTTGACACCCGAATCAGTTTTGTAATGAGAAATTTCTGGATGATTTTTTTCAATCTCTGCAAATTCTTCATTTGTAATGACAGGATTTTTAAAGAAACTTCCCGAATTCCCTATTTGAGAAGGATCTGGCAATTTACTTTGACGAATTTTAATCACTGCATTGCTAATTTCTTGAATTGTTGGTTCTGCAATTTGCTCCAACTCCAATTCTTGCTTTATTGCACCATAATCAACATGAAGTTGATGATTTTTCTTCGTTAATTTAAACGTAACCGCAACCAAAACATATTGACCTTTCAATTCATTTTTGAAAATAGATTCGCGGTAACCAAATTGACATTCTTCATTGGTAAAAGTTCGTTCATCGCCCGTTTCCAGAGCCAATGTTTGTACTTCTTGTATGTAATCTTTCACTTCAACTCCATACGCACCAATATTTTGCATTGGCGCCGTACCAACGTTTCCAGGAATCAAAGATAAATTCTCTAATCCACCAAAATCATTTTCTAACGTCCATTCTACAAAGCTGTGCCAATTCTCACTTCCTTGCGCTTTTACATACACAAAATCGTCATCTTCATTGATGATTTCAATTCCTTTCAGATTTAATTTCAATACAATTCCAGAAAAATTATCGACAAAAAGTAAATTACTTCCTCCACCGATAAATAATATTGGTAAATCTTTCTGACGACGAAAAACCAAAACTTTTCTTAAATCCTGAATAGTTGCGACATCTGCAAAATATTTTGCCTTTGCTTCTATTCCAAACGTGTTGTATAATTTTAAAGAATAATCTTCGATGATTTCCATCTTACTTATTTTTTTATAGAAAATGTCAGCAATTTATTATCATCACTCAAAAATAGTATGACAATAAATAAAAACTGACAATATTTTTTTATCTAATTGTACCTGGATATTGCTCTAAAGCTTCTTTCAATAATTCTACTGAACGAATTAAATCTTCTTCTTTAAGAACATAAGCCAAACGAACTTCTTGAATTCCTGAATTTGGCGTTGAATAAAATCCTGCCCCTGGCGCCAACATTACTGTTTCTCCATTTGATGAAAACGACTCTAATAACCAAATTGCAAATTTCTCTGCATTATCTACTGGTAATTGAATCATACAATAAAATGCTCCTTTCGGATTTGGACAAACAACACCTGGTATTTTATTAAGACCGGCAACCAACGTATCGCGGCGTTTCATATATTCTGTACGACAATCTTCAAAATAAGTTCCAACATTGCGATGTGCTAAAGTTGCAATATATTGAGAAATTTCAACAGGGCTTAAACGTGCTTGTGCAAACAACATTGCAGCTTTCATAAAATCTTCATTACGCGAAATAACTGCTCCAGAACGTGCTCCACATAAAGAAAAACGTTTTGATTCAGAATCAATAACAATCGCATTATTTTTCAATTCTGGGAAACTTAAAACAGATGTAAATTCTTCTTCTGTATATAAATATTCTGCATAAACTTCATCAGAAATTAAATAAATATCATGTTTAAGAACTAATTCTTTTAATTGGATTAATTCTTCTTTAGAATATACATAACCAGTAGGATTTCCTGGATTACAGATTAAAATAGCACGCGTTTTATCTGTAATTTTTTTCGCAAATTCTTCGATAGATGGTAAAGAAAAGTTTTGCTCTATAGTAGAAGGAACTGGAACGATTTTTACATCATTTTCACACGTAAAACCGTTATAATTCGCATAAAAAGGTTCTGGAATAATAACTTCATCACTAGGATTTGCAATAATTCCGAAAATAAATAATAAAGCTTCCGAACCACCTAAAGTTGCAATAAAATTTGTTGGATCAAGCTCTATTCCTCTATTCTTATAATAATTTGCTAAAGCTTGACGATAATCTAATGTTCCTTCTGAGTGCGTGTAAGC
>NZ_JAVXKG010000034.1:22909-37178 GCF_036647415.1 Algoriella sp. | reverse complement strand
AAATTATAGATTAAATTGTTAACGTGCTATTTTTTCCGTTTCGTCGACTGACCCCAATAATATCAATTAATCTATTATTTAGAATTCTTAAAGCCTCAAAATCTTGACTGTTCTTACCATATAAACAGCTATAAACAACTTCAAAAGAATAAGATAAAAGTCCTTTTTCTTTAGAGATTAAATCGGATTCATTATTTAAAGCATAAATCGGATAATTAATTTTATTTAATTTCTTCATAATGACTATTAAATCGTTTAAAATGAGTTGGTTTTAATTTATTTGCCTTTAGTTTTTTTAGATTATTCTTTTTGTTTCTAGCGTCTTTTGCTCGAAAAGGAATATAAATTATAAATATTCCAATAATTCCAAAAAGTAAAAATGTTTTAGTGGAACCGAATAATGTAAAAACAACTAACCAATAGGAAGATAAAGCAATTAGATACTGTTGAGCAAATTCAGATTCCATTCCAAGAAATCTAATTTTCTTATTGATACCTTTATTTACTTTAAATCTTTGCATTAGATCCCAAAAATTTGTTTAGCTAAACCTACAGCTGCACCTGCTAAGCCTGCTTTCAATGCCCAACCTCCTGCACTAAAGCCAAGGTCTTTCCCTCTATCATTTGCTACAAAACTTGTAATAATTAATATTACACATGCTCCAAAGCATAAATACATCACAATATCAGAAACAGTAGTAGTTGCTGTTTTGACATTACCTTTTAATTCATTTAGGTAAGAGACTACCTGTGAAAGGTTGGAAATAACATAAGAAAATGTTTTCATAAAAATAAAATATTAGTTAATGAAACAAATATAACAAAATAAATGAATCAAATAACTAATATTTTATATTTTTTAATAATTTATATAATATTTTATATTTTACATATATATATTATATAAAATCATTAACCGTTATTCCTATTTAAAGTATTAGAAGAACTTTTAGAATTAGATTGTGTTCTTTTTTGCGTTTGTTTTTGTTCAGAAAATTTTTGTTGAATTAATTTTTTTGAATAATCATTCCAGTCTTTAATCGAGTTAGTTGTACTTATTGGCGGACGTTGTACTTTTAAAAAAGTATTTTTTTGAATAAAATTCAATCCTTTAAATAAACTAAAAGAAAGTTTTCTATGATGTTTTTGAAATTCTTCATTTGAAAAAATTAATTTGACTGATCCATTATCTTTTTCAAGTTTAACAAAATCAATTGCTTGATATTTTTCAGAAAGAATCTGATCATTGATTCCTATTTTAATTTTCTCAAAATAATTTGCAACTTCAACAAACAAATCTCTTCCAACATTTTCACTCTGAGAATGAAATTTTAATACAACATTATCATTTAATTTCTCAACACTAAACAAACCATTATAATGTGATATAGCATGATTTAACATTCTTAAATCATAAGTAAAACCTGCATAATCATTATCATTTGCTAATACTATAGGAATTGATTTATTAATTTTAAAATCTTCCAAAAGTTGATAAAATGAATCAATTCGTTTATCATATAAATTGCCATTTGATGAAACATAAAATACACTTGTATCTTGATGAATTTGAAAATGAGATAAAGCATCTAGAGCACTTTCAACTAAAACAACCTTAGAAGTATTTGAAGGTATATTCGAATGCCACAGAAGCAATGGATCTCCTTCAACCATATCTTTCATTCCTGTAGATGTAGGATTTGGAAACTTAATTTCAGCTCCAAGTATCTCATTATGAACATTTGTTTTTGGAAAAAAAGCATTAAAGAAACTTTGTTTACCATCAATTGGATTATAAAGCATTACCTTATCATGAAACAAAGAATTACTCAATGTTTCGTAAGTAATTCCTCTTGAATTAACAAGAAAATTCACTTGCTCATTTTCTAATGTTTCATAAGAATTAAAAAGTCCTTTGTTTAAATAATTCTTCAAAACAAATGCTTTAACAGGCTTAATAGTCTTTTCTCTTTCTTTTACTTCTATTAATCCATTAAGATTATTTGTAGCTTCTAAAATCGTTTTTAATGGATTCTCGCATCTATTTTTTACAAACTGAAACACATCACCTCTATCACTATCATTAGTTTGATTTGTAAAAAAAGGAATACCATTTCTATTACCTGTATTATTAGGGTAGATAACTATTCTAGAGTTTCCATATTTAGCATCTTCAAGATGATATTGTTTACTATTTACTGAACTCTTTGCTTTATCTAATTCAACCAGTGAAATACCTAAATCTGACAATAACTTTGGGTTAGAAAAAATATCATCAAAAGATAACTTTTGTTTTATCTCATTAATAAAATTTTCACTATTTTTGTAATAATATTGTGTATTTGAATTCATACGATGCATAATATTTTTTGGTTAAAGGGGATACGAGATGTATTCCCTTGTTTGTTTATCTAATTAAATAAATACGAGTTCCGAATACTTCCTAGATTTATTTCTTTTTTAAGAATATCCGAATTTAACTGTGCCTTTTCTAAATCAGAAAAATGGACTGAATCAGGAGATTTAATAATCATTATACTATCTTGATGAAAATAGTACTTCTTAAGTAGTGTTAATGAAGCTTTTAGAATATTATCTATTAATGCAATCTCTATAACAAAAACACTTTCATTTTTAATTGAAGTACCATTTTTAATTGAAATAAAATCAGTTGTGACATTATACTTCTTAGTACTTTTTTGAACAGCTTCTTTCAAATCTTTCATTCTTTGAATCAACTTATCTGAATACTCATTATGAGGAATTTCAATTTTAATAGAAGCAAATTTTTGTTTAAAATCAATTTTAAAAAACTGAGATAAATAAGAAAAATCGAGTAACAACCCCTGAACTGAATTTGCAAAGGCTAAAACTACCTGATTAATTCCTTTTCCCTTTAAGAGAAAATTAATAGTTCTTGCTTGATTATAAGATAGTAACTTTGAAGGAACATAAATAAAGAAATAGCTCTTATCCATATTATCATCTAGATAAATCATTTCTCCAATATCATCCACTAATATACATGTATCAGTCCTAATATTAGGATTAGAAAAATAAATTCCCCTTTTTAAATTAGAAAATTCAAAACTATTTGAAATGCCAGAATTAAGATCATAAGTAATTACACCTAATACATTTAAAGGGTTATTTGTTTTTTCTTCATCAACAATTAAAAAATGCAGTAAATCATCGATTAATAGAGTATTTTGAAAACTTTGAGTTTTATATGGTTTTCCTTTCTCAAGTAATACATTAAATAAATTAAAACTTTTAAGCCCTATTAGTGGAGTTAAATCAAGGTTACGGTCGGTATTAATATCATAAAACAAACGCAAACGCTCTCCTTCACTGTACTTATTAGCTGTATTTTTCAAAAAATAGTAACAAATTAAATCTTCTACATTACCTGTAAATTCTCCTGAAGCATTACTAAAATATTTCTGATCACTTCCCTTTTTTTGAAATACAAACAGTGTATCATCATTCCATTTATAACAACGAAAATAATCTGTTCGATAATCGGTTTGAATAAAACCAAGATAATTTAATGCTAATTCTATATCCATAAATAAAATTTGATATATTTTATTTTAATCTATAATATTTTATATATTTGATGTAAATATACAAAATATTATGCAAAACAAACGTACAGGCTATATTATATTTTCCCTTTTTATTTCCATAATTCTATTTATTACCTACATTCATATAATTACTAGTGGAAATGAACATTCATTTATCAAATCGTTTTTATCAAATTCAAATATCACAGAGTTTAGATTAAAACTATATTTTCTAATTCCTTTAGTTGCAATTAGTATGATAAATGTAAAGTTTTCAGATAAAGAATATAACATTTATTCCATAATAATTAATACTTCAATATGTGTAGGATTCATATTATTACCTGTTCGATTATTCAATTTCATCCCTAGTTTTATATATATAATTCTATTATCAATAGCATACATAGGTGCTATAAATTATGCTTTTATAATCAGTATATACTATTTTTCGAACAAATTCAAACAAGATCAATTTAATACAGAAAATCAAACATTTAAACAGACAAATAAACTAGTAAAAACAGATTCTTCGATAAATATTGAATATTCATATTACTACAATAATCAATGGAGAAAAGGTTGGATAAATATTATTAATGTATTTAGTTCTATTTGGGTATATGGAATAATGGGTTGTGGTAAGTCTTTTACATGGTTCACCCAAGCAATATATCAATTAATGCAAAAGAAATTTGCAATGTTAGTTTATGATTTTAAATTTCCGGCACAATCAAAAGAAGTCTATATTTTACATAAAAAATTAAAATCTGATACAGAACTATATTTTATATGTCTTGATGATATTAGATATTCCCATAGATGTAATATTATTGAGCGCAAAAACATTCCAACTATTTCAGATATGGAGAGTATGAGTAATATTCTTATTGGTGGTATTTCATCCGATAAAGAAAAATCTAATCCATTCTTTGATGGTTCAGCTCAAGGAATATTAACAGGATTAATAGCAATATGTAAAAAATGGGAAGAAAAATACAATGTTAAAGTATGTTCATTTCCTCATGTAATGTTACTTTCTACTATTCGTATTGAAATTATATTACCAATATTATTAAGTGAAAAAGAACTCTTAATGCAAGTTACTGCATTAAGAGATGCTTTTTTAAAAGAAGATGCAGGAGGTCAATTAGCAGGTCAAACAGCTACATTAAGTGTACATTTGCGAAAGTTATTTAGCAAAGAAATGCTTTACATTTTGAGTGGTACATCTGATTTTGATTTAGATCTAAATGATTTCAATAATCCTAAAATATTATGCATTGGTTCAGATCAACAAAAAGCTCACGTAGTAGCTCCTATTGTTAGTTTATTTTTTGAAGTAATTGCAAAAAAAACGAACGTTGAAAACAAAGTAAAAAGACCATTTATGATGTTTGCTGATGAATTTTCACGATTATATTTTACCTCCCTAAAAGAATATTTAACTACAGGTAGAAGTAATAAATGTGGTATCATGGCAGGTGCTCAATCGATCAAACATATTAATGAAGCTTATCCAAAGGAGGCAAACTCTATATTAGATGTTCAAGGTACTATAATAGTTGGTCAATCTGGAAATGAAACAGCTAAATATATGTCTGAAAGGTTAGGTAAAACAAACCAAAAGAAATATACCGTTTCTGATTCTTACAATATTAACTATTCAACTGAGAAGGATTATTTAATTCCTCAATCAAGAATATCAACCCAGAGCGTTGGTGAATTTTGTGGAGTAATTACAGATGAATATAATAATACAATTGAACAAAAAAGATTTATGGGCAAAATTTCTGTTGATAAAGAAATTCAAGAATCATTAAAAGAAAAAGAAATTCCTGTAATTCGTGATTTTGAAACTGAAAAGGTAAAAAAAGAAGTAGAATATCATATCAATGAAATGATTCATAATGATTTCTATTTTCAGTTCTTTATATTCTTTATTCAACCAACAATATCTTATGATTTAATTTCAATAGAAAACAATTATCTAAAATTCTATTTGAAATTTATGGATATCAACAATGATATGATTGATGATATCTACCAACATATTATTAAAGAAATATATCAGCCAAAATCAATTGAGCTAAAACGCAAAGAAATGATATATGATGATATAGAAACTGCTTTTATAGAACGTATTAATCATCATTTAAAAGAAAAAATCATTCAAAAAGAGATGAATTTATTTTTAGATAAAAATTTAGAAAAACTATATAGTGAGATTGAATATTGTGTTAAAAAAGAATATAAAACTAAATTTGGAGAAGAATTAACAATAGATCTATTTAATGTTATCAGAACAAAAGAACATATAATAGAAGACGAAACAATTTTTTAAGATGGACAAGAACATAGAAACAATAAAAGACACCTATTTAAACTCTACTTTTGATTATGATAATTCACTAACTTACATTGGAGAACGTTTAAAAGAAATTAGGTTAGAACTTAAATCTGAGAAAAAAATAGATAAAAATGTATTAAATGAAATACTAGAATTTAATGCTACAATTATCAATAGACTTGAAGATAATAAAGGTGTGGCATATCAAGATTTCATAAAAGTTTTAAATTTATATAAAGCATTTGGATATAATCCACAATGGATTATCAGTAAGGATAATATATTCATCAACAAATTTGATGTTGAAAGTGAAGTTATCTTAAATTCTGCTTCTGTTTCTGAAGCTTTAAATGATTTAATTCAATCATTCAAAACGAACCAAACAAATATGAGTAATGCTTTAGATGAATTCAAGAATAAATTAACCTAAATAACTTAAAACTATGGATTTGCTTAAATTTCTACTACGCCCTCTTTTTACAAAAGAAATTCAAGAAGAGCAAAATAAAAGATATCTACAATTAGAGAGAAATGGCATTCTAAAAAATCAATTAATAGAAGCAGAAAAAGAAATTAATAGATTAAATAATTGCAATGAACGATTTTTAAAAACCATTAATTATAAACCATTTTTAAACTATTCTATTTCAAAAACGAAAGAGAATGAAATGGTAATAATAGGTACACCAATAGAAGAACCATATGATACTCCATTCTATTTATATGGTTATAGTAGTAGTAATTTAGATAAAGACTGCATATTAAACTTAACTAAACAAAAAAGCATAAAACAACCAATTAAAATCAATAATAAAGAAGAAAATATTTTTTTTGATATTATGATTGATGATATACGAGCGGATACTTCTCAAAAAGGATACGCAAGAGCAATGTTAGAATTTTTAATTAATAAAGCTAAACAGGATAAAAACATTTACCGTATTTATGGAATGATTTCTTATTCTGATGAAAAATCATTCGATTGGTTAATTCCATTTTATGAATCTGTTGGATTTAATATTAATGTAACTAAAACAAAAGATACCTACGAATACGCAATTGCAGAAATAATATTAACTGACTAATACTATATTAGTCTAATATATATTAGACTAATATTATAATATCATCCTTTCATCAAATATAAAAGGTTGATTAGCTATCACTTTAATTTGTTTCGCATCTTGATGAAACGGATTAATTAAATAATTTGATTCCATAGATATTATTGAACTAGGAATTTTTAATACAGCTGACTCTTCTAATCGTAAAAATTCATCACCTATTTGTTGACTAATTTCAGATGGTGGCTTACTATTCCAACCTTCAGGAAGATCTTTTACATCAAGTATTTTACTGGTTTCAATAATTTCATCTGGAATTTCAATCTGAACCAATAAACGATCAGAAGGCAAAGTTTCTATATTCCCTAAATGCACAAACACTTCTAAACAGGCGAGTGATATACTTTCAGCTGTATAAACCATTCGTTGATACTCACTATTCCAACGACTAGACTTTGTTTTAGACGCTCCAATTCCCTTTAAAGTATCATCAATATACTTCTCTCTTTCTATTCTATAAACAAGCATTATGCAAAATTTCCGTATTCAATTCTATCTAAACATAACTTAACTTCATTTACACCAATAGTAGTATCAAGTAAGCTTAAAGGAGTATTATTTCTTAACATAACATTTGAAGTATTTAACCAAAGTAAAAATTTATCATTTTCTTTATTAAAAACTTCAATTCCATAATTAACTAAATCCATAATTAAAATAATTAATTCAGAACTACTTGAAGATAATGCATTGTCTTTCTTTTTATTTGTATTATAAGTTGTTTGAGCAACGCCTAAAATATCTAAAACAGATATAACTGGTTTATTTAAAGCTTCACTTAAATTTTCGATCATTGAGTAAGGTAAACCATTACGTGCAATTTCAATTTTCTTAAAATCATCAGAACTTAAAATACTACAACTTGGTTCAAGAATAAAGTTAAAACTCTCACAATTCCCCGTTCTTAATCCACGTGAAGATCTAGTCTTCCTTTGTGCTTTACTCTTTTGCGAAGAAGAATAAGGTTTTACGATTTGTTTTTTCATAAACAACTATTTTACTATAAATATACAACAAAACTGCTGTGTTTAAAAATTTCTTCCTTTATTTCTCTTCTTTTTCTTATCATTATTTTTCCCATGTTGATCTTTCTGTTGACTTTTGTTATTCTGTAAAGCTTGAAACAGACCAATCAAATCAGGTAAATAATTTGGTTGATTTTTACTACTTAACTCATTTAATTTTTCTTCTAAATTATCAGAATGCATAATTGAATCAGCTTCAGATAAAAATGGAGATATCTTAGACTTTTTCAATTCAAAAGCAGCTGATAAATAATCTCCATTTTCCAAATGGTTATGAAAACGTAAATGAGCTAAAAAAGATTCTTTATTGGTATAATTATATTCATGAAAAACCTTCGATTGTTTATCTAAATTTTGAGAAAATTTAGGAAAGTCAGATTCATTTAAAATTAACTTAGTATCTGAATGTATTAATTTAAAACTAAAATCTGAATCAGAAATTTTTTGAACAATTATTCCTTTAGAAGAAAGAAAATCAAGTCTATCCTCTACCGTTAAACCTTTCAATTCATTAATATAATAATTCAAATAACTTTTATGTGTGAATTCTGAAAGTTTTGTATAATCATCAATATTCAACCAATCTTTATATTTTTCTAAAATTGGAATAAATAAAGGAGAATCTACATTAGAAAAATAATTATTAATTAAACTCCTAAATTGAATTGATTCAAAACCAAACGTATTATCATTATTAAAAAAGTCTAATAATTTTTGATTTGCTTTATATCTAAAATGATATACACCATTGCGTTCTGTTAATCCTGAATTAGTATTATAAAATCCTGTTAATGCAAATAGAGTTGAACTATCTTTAAATTGAGTTATTTTAGATAAAAACGTATTGATTTTCTGTTTTTCTTCAGTCTGTAAATTAATCAATGAAGGTTCCGAAATCAATTCATTCAAATGATTTTCTAATATTGAATAATTAAATGGTTTTCCTGAAGTCTTAATCTGTTCTCCTATTTGATTCACAAAGTCAGATTTAAAATCACGTATTACAGGTATTAACTCAGAAAAATAATCTAAATTCAATTGATTTTTAATTTGATACAATTCTGCATTTATATCTTTAATCATCGACTTATTTTCTAAATAAGCTGAATAATCAGGGTTATCCAAAATTAAAAATTGCTCCTCAATCGTTCCAAATTCAATTAATTGCTCCACCCTACTCCAATTCTTCGTATCAATATTGATTCGTAACTCAATTGATGCTAAAGAATGCTCTACATTTTGATTCAAAGTAGTAGACAATAAGTCTTCTTTTAAATAATCATTTAATTTCGAATAACTGAAGCTTTTCAAATTATTAAAACAAACTTGTACATTCCCTTTCTCATTTAAACTAAACTGAAAACCTCTTTGATTAAAAAACTGAATAAATTCACGAGAACTTATATTTTCTTTTGTCTTATTCTCAATAAAAGATTTAAATAATCGTTCATTTGCAAACGAAGAGAAATCATGATACAATGATGAATTAAGCTGCTCTAGTTCAAAGTATTGATTAAACAAAAACAATTGATTAAAATTAACTTGACTAAAATGATAAGGTAATTCTTTCGTTTTATCCGTATTATGCAACTTGAATTGATGGTTAAAAAATTGTCCACAGAATTGACCTAATGAAGTTCCTATAAAATCCTTTCTCTCTTTAGATACAAAGAGTTTATTTAACTCAATCTTACTTTCATTTACTTCAGAAAATTCGCAAATCGCACCAAATAAAACAGCTTCCGATTGAAGTTCTCTACTTTGAAATAGATCATAGTATTCATCAATATTAAGTTTCTTTAAATCAAATAAATCTGTTAATTGTTCTTGACTAAAATAATTTGAATAATGATCTAATGTTTTAGAATCTGCTAAATAATCAGAAATTGTAGAAAAATCCATAACATTTGTAATAAAATAAGATGTCTTCATCCCTTTACTAATATCATTTGAATACTTATCAATTGCTTCAGAATAAATTTTTGTTCGTAATGAAACATTATTCTCATCTGATTTATCCAGGTTTACATTAGTTTCTTCTGAACTAATCTTAGAAGAATCAATAACTTTCAATTCTGTAGTTCTAAAAACATTATTCCCTTTTAAATCAATAATTAGAGTAGGTTTATCATTTTCAATAACCAACTTATGTTTAGGATTAAAATGTTGAAAATCATTAAAACTTATTTTATCAAAATAAAATAACTCCTCATTAATTTTATTTTGATAATTCAACATATACTTATAGCGACTTGGAGCAGATTTATAATTACTTTCGATCACTTCAGTCAATTTATTAAAACTATACTTGTTAGACAATGTACTACCTGCTATAGCTAAAGTACCTTTATCTTCTAAATAACGTGACCCTGTTGAATCTACTAATGCAAATGAAACTCCTTTTTTTCCTGATTTTGTAGATGTCTTAAACGTGTCAATATGATAAACTTCTTTGAGTACTGTTTGAAAATCAGAAAATCGTTTTGGTTTCAATCTTAATGTATCTCTAACTGCAATTTGAAGATAATTTTTGTAATCTGATTCATTGACTATATGAATAGATTCATCTTTATCAATTTTTACATTTGGAACAATTCTTAAATTATATTTCTCTTCTAATTCACGACAAATAGTTTTTATTCTAAAATATTCATTATGTTTATTAATCTTAGTTCCATTATCCTTAACATCAGTAGTTATAATATGCGCATGAGGGTGTTCCTGATCATTATGACGTACAATCATATAAGGTTGATCTAAATACTGTAAATTATCAATAAATTCTTTTGTAATAGTGGTCATTAATTGATCTGAAAGAAACTCAGTGTCTTCAATAGCAAAATTTAAACTAATATGAGTGTATGGTGTTCTATAATCTGGTGCAATTAAAGATTGACTTTTAAATGATAAATTAGCCATTTGTTTACATTGAATATCAACTTTACTTGAATCTAATAAAACAGCTACACCCTCTTCCATCTTTTTAAAATGATAATTAGTAAGAGATTCAATAGTTTCAATATGTGAAATTTGACCAATCATTTAGATAATAAATCAGCAATTTTAAGATTAAGTTTTTTTATTTCTATATCCAATTGAGATAATTTAACCTTTAAATCAGAATCAAAAATTCTATCTTGATGAGCAAGTTTTGTTAATTGATTTAAGTTATTTCCAATCTTATTCAATTCTCTAATAGAGGTAAAAAGATCATTTTTCAGTTCTGAATTATGAGAAGATGAAGACATTGTAGTTCCTAAAATTGCTTTATCTACAACTAAAGAAAGATACTTTCCTATGTTCCCTCCATTATAAAGTGCTGCTTTTTCTTCTAAAACTAGATAAGTTTTAGGTGAAATTCTAATAGTTCTTTGAACCTTTTTATCTTCTTTTTTTAATTCTGGTCTACCCATAAGCCTTTATTTATAAGGGTTAATCAAATGATTTAAGTGTAACTTAAAATTAATAAAACGACTCGTTTTATACTACTTGCTTGTATCGAAAGATACAAAACGCGATTTTTTTTTCCAAATATTCATTAAAAATTTTATTCTATGTGATTAGTCAATTATTCTAGGAATAAAATCAAAACAACATTAACTATATAAAATTCTAACATTATATTCGAGTAATACAATAACATATATTACACAAATTTATATTAGACTAATATATATTAATATAACACATATTATAATAACATAATATTAGCATCATATATTAATATATATTTGTATATTAGACAAATATTAAAACAGTATACCGTACTAATATATACTAGTCTAATACAAACCAAAAAATTAATACTAAGTATGAAAATTATTTCATTTTATTCACACAAAGGGGGAGTTACAAAAACAACTTCCACGATATTAAGTGCAACCAACTTAACAAAACATTTCAAAAAAAAATTAGCAATAGTAGATTGTGATGAAGGTCAATGGTCAACATACTCATTATATGAAAAAAAGAGAGCTGAACTAGAAGAAGAATATTCAGAAGAAGAAATAGACCAAAGGGAGAAAAAAGGCGACTTAGTATTTTATCCTGTTGTTAAAGCTTACATCAATTCATCATATGAAACCGAAGATTCAGCGTCAATAGATGACGTTATAAAACACTTCCAAGATCAAAAACTAGATTATTTATTTCTTGATTTTGGAAATAGATCATTAGATTCTGTTT
The DNA here is from genome assembly GCF_036647415.1 of Algoriella sp. Classification (NCBI taxonomy): domain Bacteria; kingdom Pseudomonadati; phylum Bacteroidota; class Flavobacteriia; order Flavobacteriales; family Weeksellaceae; genus Algoriella; species Algoriella sp. The sequence continues at coordinate 24,925 of NZ_JAVXKG010000034.1, read as the reverse complement.
TAGATACATTTAAGAAAGTAGATTATTTCTTTATACCATTTTCAAGAGATGAAGAAGAAATTCTTAACGCACTAAAGACTAACTACTTTTTTAATCAAAACTTACCATCTACAAAAAGTTACCTGTTCATGACTAAATTGAGTAAAAGCTCATCTGAGCTTCAATTTTTAGATTTTATTAGAGATCAAATAAAAGATCAAGGATTTGAGATGTTAAAACAGCCTGTATTATCACGTCAAAAATACATATTTGATAATCGATCATTTTTTAAACCAATGACTAATAAAGAAGATAAAGAAGAGAATGAGTACTCTTTTATCAAATTTATTAATGAATTAAAAAATAAAATAAAATAAAAAATTATGAATAAAAGATACGGCATAAATGCAAATGATATAAAAAAAGGCGGTGCTGAAATGAGTAAGGTAGCCGCTAATCAAGTTGAAAAAAATGAAATTAAACCGATCAAAGAAGAAGAAACTAAAAAAGTTAAATCTTCAAATGAAAAGGTTTCAACAAGTTTATATTTAGATAAAAATACAATGGCTAAAGTAGAAATGATACTTAAACTTAAGTCCTTAAAATCAGATAAAAATGTATCTGTGAGTCAAATAGTAAATGATTATTTAGAAGAATATTTGAACAAAAATAAAGATATTTTAAATGAATTTAAGTTATAAAACTTATCTTATAATTTATATTATTGCTGCAATAATTATTTATATCTATGTTACTTGGAAATGGGATAAAAAGAAAAAATTAGAACAAGAATCAAAAGATATGAAGGATAGAGTCAATAAAATTTTATCCAATCATCAACCAATTAAATTAAGTTCTAATGATATACAAAATGAATTTGAAAAAGAAGAAAATCCATTTTCATTTAATCATGAACCATCAGATGATTTAACGCAATATGAATTAGAGGATGATTTATATACCAAAAAAGTATATGATGAAATAGAGGAACAAGACCAGGAGAATGATGATCAAAAAAGCTCAAATTTTCCAGATGTTGAAATTGAAATAGGAAAAGATTCAAAAAAATCATCAGCTGAAGATGAATTTAAGAATTTGGATAATCTAGATTTTATAAAAAAAATAAGTAAAGGTTTAAATAAAAATTAAAAGGGCTTTAAAGCCCTTTTAAACAATTATTTTTTATCAAATGGGAATGTATATAAACTAATAACATTTTTGTCTGTATTTGCAAGCGGAAGTGCGTCAAATTTAATATTTACTTTTCCATCCTTGTTAACAAATAGCGTTCCTAATGATAAATATTTATTTTTTTCTTGATTATTACTGTCGAGAAATTTACCAATAATGTAAGTAAGATTAAATACTTGATTCTCTAATGGAGCCGAGAAATTGCAATCATTTTTCAAAAAGGCATAGACATTTTTAGAAATTGGTAAAGATTCTAGAATTGCAGAAAATTTATCATCTTTAAAAAAAAGAGTTCCAATTTTGTGATAAGATTTTTTTGTTTCATTCTCTTTTTGGTATTCACCTGAGATTGTGCAAAGATCAAAAACAATTGTTTTTGATTTTACTTGGTTTTCATTTTGATTCATACAATTTATATTTTTTGGTTTTAAATATTCTTAAATATACAAAAAATATAACTTATATTATTGTTATTCAATAGATTATATTTATATTTTCAACAATATAGAATAAATATTATTGATATATAAAACTTTTTCCCTTTGTTTTTTATGTTGAGTTATTAAATCTAGAAAACATTTTAAATTGAAGCGGAGCTTCACTAAAATCTTTTCAATGTTAATTGAAATAGCCTTTTTCCTTTTTATATCTGTTATCTTATATAGAAGTCATGCGATTTTACAGGTATCTTTTTAATGTGCTGATTATCAGTTAAATAAAAACCGTATAAAACACTCTACTCGCACAAGTTTACAGGTATCTTGTTCTACTCGCACAAGTTCACAGGTATCTTTTGCTCTACTCGCACAAGTTTACAGGTATCTTTTGCTCTACTCGCACAAGTTT
>NZ_JAVXKG010000034.1:0-22809 GCF_036647415.1 Algoriella sp. | reverse complement strand
GCACAAGTTTACAGGTATCTTTTGCTCTACTCGCACAAGTTTACAGGTATCTTTTTGCTCTACTCGCACAAGTTTACAGGTATCTTTTGCTCTACTCGCACAAGTTTACAGGTATCTTTTTGTTCTACTCGCACAAGTTTACAGGTATCTTGTTCTACTCGCACAAGTTTACAGGTATCTTTACAAAACATGAAAACCATCTAAAAAAATAAATGGTTTTCATAAAAGTTAAATAAACTTAGAATAGTATTGTGGTAATTCATTTAAAAAAATCTGATACCTTTCTCCTGGTTTTTCGTATCTATTTGCCTTATCAAAAATTACACAGCAATCAATATAAACCGTTTTTTTTGTATCTTCATCTAGATTAGAATTCTTTAACCACAAAATATAATTTTCTTTCAATTCTGGCTTAGGCATAGTTCTAATACTTGGATATCTTCTTAAATAAGCTTCATATAATGCATTTCTTAAATAATCTAGTCTTACACCTTCCCAAATAATAGTTTTCGATTCTTCGATAATATTATCAGAAAGATCACCGTTGTAAATTAACTTAATACCATAAAAATATTTTTGATTTGGTTTTTTAAACCATTCTATGGTAAATATATCTTTTAGATCATTATAGGATAATAAAGTTGCAAAAGCTTTGATTATTTTTTGTTTGACATAATCAGATCTATCACTATTAATATTAAGTCTATTTTTTACTTCAGTAAAATCTAATTCTACTGCTCTTGTTTTTTGGAAAAACATTTGATTTTTAAGATCACATAAATAGAGATACATTCCTTGCAAAGATTTCCCCATTGAGTTTGATAATGTTTTAATATTTGCATGAAAAAAAAGAAAGGAAATATTATCTATATAATCAGAATTTAATTCGTAATTATAAACTACTTTTGGTCTTGTTCTTCCCTTAATAGTCACCTTTTCAATTTTCTTTAAAAATTGAATTGAAGTAATTGATGTGACACTTTTATAGATTTCCTTTTTTCTTTTATAACTTTGATTATTTGAAAATGTGAAAACGTCGGTACTTAAACAATATAAAGCATTTTCTAATATAGTTTCAAAAATTTGATTACTATTCAAAGAATCAACATCAATATCAGGATTATTCTTTAAATCTCGAATATGTTTAGGGTTATCATGTTTTCTCCAAGCAAAATTACTTGGATCTAAATCTAATTCTTCACAAAACTTAATCGGATCAAGAGTTCCAAATCCGAAAAGATTATTCTGTTTTTCTTTAGCAAAATAAGATAAAAGTAAAACAAATAAACCTGTATCATCACTAGAGTATTGCTCTTTAAAAGTTAGATAATGGAAAGGTAAATTTTTATCCAATCTAACAGTCGGATTATACGGTAACATAACAGGTATCATTTGATTTGACTGTAAGGCATTTTCTTTCATTAATATTCCTATTAATAAGAATTTTAAAATTAATTTGTTTCATACGATAATTATTTTTTGGTTATTTTGAAGTACTTAAATCAATATTGTATATTTTTTAATGTTTCTCAAAAATACAAAAACCATATTAATAAGGCACATAGAATATTGATAAATATTGCAGTAGAAATAAAAAATAACAAACTGATTATAAAGAGATATAATTCATTTCCCTTTGAAAAAATGAATATAAACATTTAGCAAAGCTGGCGGGATTTTTGAATCAAAAATCATGACAGCTTTACTAAATTTTATAATGAAAATTAATAAATGGAATTATCACATTTTGATTCCAATATGTGATAATTTGATTTATAATTTTCATCCTAATTAGATATCGTTTGTGTGTGATTCAAGAGTTGTGGAGTGAAACGGAACGTATCTTGAATTACTAAACAGTTGATATCTAATTAATAAATCACTCTAAAACTTGGCGAAATTTTTATTAAAAATTGTGACAAGTTTTTATCCGATAAAATCAAACTAATAAAGGCGAATATCTCTAAACATAGAAGAAACTACACCTAATATCATAACATGATCAGTATCTGAAAGTTGAATTGATTTTTCATAATCTGGATTCAATGAAACTAACTTACGATTGTGTTTATCATACCGTTTAAATGTATACTTTTCATTATTGACTGAAACAATAATATCATCATTATGATTCGCTCTTAAGTCAGATCTAACAATTAATTTATCATGAAGTTGATAATATGGACACATTGATAAACCACCAACCTCTAAAATAAAAGTAGATTCAGGATGAGAAAGATAACGTTCATCTAAACTAATTCTGTCACCTACAAAATCTTCAGCAGGAGAGGGGAAACCTGCACTAACATTACCAAAAGCCTGAACATAATAATTTTCTCCATCAAACTGAAAAGGAATAAAAGAAAGATCATCATCTAATTTTATATTCTTATCAAATTTCATCATTAATCAACTTTTAATAGATCATTCCATTTTGTTGTATAACAAGGAGATAAACGTTCTTGTTTCATCTTCCAAGTTCTTTTTAAATCCTGTGAAGCCAATTTTGAAGTAGCAGAACCAAACTTACTATTAATTGAATCCATTGAACGCATTAAAGCAATATGCTTTGGGTTTTCGAAATCAAATAAGCTAAATTGTTTCTGCGATTCAGGTAAAATACCAGAAACAATTACACCGGCTCTTTTATATTGATATCCCTCTTTAAAAATTTGATTTAAAGCTAAAGTAGCATATTTAGATATAATAATACTTGATTGAGTTTCAAATGGAATTTTTAAGGTTATGGATCTTGAATATTGAGGAAAATCCTTTTTAAAAAAATTCGTTTGAACAAAAACAGTAACTAGATTACAATTAGAATGCTGCTTTCTAAGCTTTTCAGCAGAAGAAACAGCAAAAGTAGAAACTCTTTCCTTCAGATAGTCAAAACTAGCTGTCGTAATCTCAAAACTACGAGTAGTAGCAATACTCTTTTTAGTTTGAATTTCTCCAAGATCCAAAACAGAAATACCCAACAATTCTTTTTTTAATCTAAGTTCCACAATAGATAAATTTGATCGAATAAATTCATCTGAAAGTTGAACAAAATCAAAGGCTTTATTGACTCCTATTAATCGAAGACGTTTTGAAATTTGTCTACCAATGCCCCAAACATCATCAATATCTAACCATTTTAAAGCTTTAAAAATTTGATCTTCAGTTTCAATTTTAAAAACACCATTATGATGATTAGGAAATTTTTTAGCAATCCTATTCGCTACTTTAGCTAAAGCTTTTGTTGGTGCAATTCCAACACAAACAGGAATATGAGTATACTGCCAAATTTTATCTTTTAATTTTTGTCCATATTCAACAAGATTAAACCGATCAAAACCATTAAGTTTTAAAAAGCATTCATCAATTGAATAAATTTCAATATCAGGAGAAAATTCAGATAAAATAGTTGCAACTCGATTACTTAAATCTGCATACAACTGATAATTTGAAGAGAATACTTGTACTTTATTTTTAATAAATAAATCATTGTATTTAAATGCAGCTGCACCCATAGGAATACCTAAATCTTTTGCTTGATTTGAACGAGCAACAACACATCCATCATTATTAGATAAAACAACAATTGGAACCTCTGTAAGAGAAGGGTCAAATACACGATGACAACTCGCATAAAAATTATTACAATCTACAAGCATAAACATTATACAAATTTCGTAAAAATAAACGCTATAGGGTGTCGCCGAAACATAAAAAGTCAATAGTCAATAAATTTATCATTCTGATATATAGAACAAACAATATCAAATGAAATATATAATCAGAAGACTATTAGAATCCTTAATCGTAGATATAATTTGTTTAATTTATCCAGAGTATCAAACAGAAATCAAAGTAATTGAATTCATATATTATGTGATCCAAAGAAACATTAACATAATAAAAAATAGAGACAAAAGTCTCCAATATAAAACCAATTATTACTAATTGAATGTTCTAGTAAAATGAAAGTTTAAAAACTATTTTTTACTTTTTCTAAAATTTTCAGGTTCAATAAAAGACGAATCAGACCAAATTCCTAATTTTTTAACTTTTGCATTGAACTGAAAATCTAATAATTTTTGATTTGAAGAATACTTTCTATAAACAATTGCTAAACCATTTTTAACAAGTTCTTCAGATAAGTATTTATTACTATAATAAACTTTTGCAATTGATCTGCCATAACGATCTGTATCAATAATATTGATTTTAACGAGTTTATTATATACTTGAGAACTAGTGTAATTTTTGGCTTTAGTTCCAAAGTTTTGACCTTTCTCAGGACAATCAATTTCCGCCAATCGAACACGAATATTATTATTTGAAGCTAGATCTAAGACTTCAATAGTATCTCCATCTATAATCCCAACAACTTTATATGATTTAAGTTGTGCAAAAGAAAAAATAGACCAAAGGGAGAAAATAATAAGAATAAAATTTTTCATAAAAATAACAGGTTTTATGAGCCGAAAAAATGGCGAGTGTTTTTGTTTCAAAAACCTTGACAATTTTTCCTGCATATTACGAATTGAAAATAGAACCTCTGAAAATAGAGGTTCTATAAATAAATGAATTAGATAAGAAACTTAACAGCTTTTTTAGATAAACTTAAAGCAGATCTTAATTTTTTTGCTTGAGAAGCTTTATCATTGGTATTCAACCAACCTTTTAAGTATGCTACAGAATTTGAAAAAGTATCAAAAATATTAAAATCCATGCATAATAATAATGCACCCAATTCTGCTACAAGTTCTTCTTGTGCATATTCTTCGCTCTCAAATCTTTTAGTATCAAAACGATTTAAACGATTAGGATGACCAGTCCAATGAACAAATTCATGAAAAGTTGTAGAATAATATTCACGTTGTGAGATAAAAATTTCGTGTGTAGGTATCTGGACATAATCTAATAAAGGATTGTAAAGAGCTTTAACAGTAGGAAACCTTCTTAAATTCAATCCTTTTTGAATTTCTAATGAATTAATAAATAATTCGATTTCATCAATTGGAGAATAATCAATTGTCAAACTAATCTGATTATCTTCTAATCTAAATTTAGATAAATCTAGATCCTCTAAATTTGCTATATCTTGAAAATTAAAGACACGTTTCGGATCTAAAAACGTATAATAATTATATTGATTTTGTTCTTCTATAGAAAGTAACTTAAATAAATCTAAATCAATTCGTTTTCCTGTTTCTTTGTGTTTAATAGAATGACCAAAAAAATCAATTTTTATATGTTTTGAACCTTTTTTAAGTTTTCCTCCAACACTTTGAATTTGATTAAATGTAGCAAAATTAGGATTTGTATACCCTTTAAAAATAGAAACAAGGGTTAAGAAAAATTTATTAATACCTTGATAATATGATCCTTTGTTAGTAAATGGATTATAAGGATTAAATACTTTTAAATCCTTTGCAAAATTTTGCCATTGTTGCAGATCAGTTGAATCAAGCATTTCGATAATTGACTCAATAAAAAAATCATCCGATTTTTTAGCTGTGTTGATTACATTTGTTTTCATACGATAATTATTTTTTGGTTTTTAATTATACTTAAAGATACAAAAAATGAATAAAAAAAACAAGGCTAATCATTTGTTTTTCAATATTTTAAATCTATTTTCATTAAAAAAACAATAAGATTTATTGATATAAAAACTATTCTCCCTTTGCTTAAATTATTATAAAAATATTGACGTTGTATACTTAAACCTAGTTAGATTGAAAAACAAAAGAAATAAGGATTGAAGTGATATCCTTTTAAATAGAATTCTAAACAAAATATCAATATATATGGCTGTTTATCAGACGAAATATATTGATAAATTTTGTCGAATTATAGTTGAAAGATTTAACGAAAAGCCTGTCCGAAGGATTTCCAAAAAATAATTTATATAATGCTTAAAAAATCATTTGAACATCTAATAAATCATAGATATCTTCATAAAATACATATTGAATTTTGTAAATATGTTCATCATTCTCATTGTAATAAATAAGATTTCTAAAATCATCATATCTGAACCTTAATACATATGAATTGCTATCATTATAAATAGAAATAGGACACTTTAGATCATCATAATCAATATTCAATTTTCCATAAAGTTTAGATTCACAACGTGAAATTAGATCATCATTATTATACTCCCAAGATTCCTCATTATAATAAATTATTGCTGAATAAAACTCGTTATTTAGACTTTGAAAAAAAGTATCTTCTCTATCAAAAAAATACTTATAAAAATTATTTTTCTCCTCCTCGTTACTAAGTCCAACAAGATGATTTTCAATATTAAGAAGTATACCCTCTTTATTATACATTTCTTTTTTAATAATTACATTATCTTTTAATACCTGTTTAATAAAAATATGTTTCATAGTAAAAATTTAAAAAAGTGACAATTGGGAAGATAAGTTTGAATAAGAAAAATCAGAATCATAATCGAGAGTACCAGAATTCAAATAATTATACATTTTTTCGTGAGATTTAAATGCAATAGGCATTCTTCTATCATCTGGTTTAGAATTATGAATATCATACATAATACCTTTAGCACAAGTTGTTAAAATAGAATATTCATAGATATTTTTTTTATTCAGTTTATATATAGCAGCTAATGTGAAAATTTCATTATTAAAACCTAATTCGTATTTTTCATTTTTGAATTTTCCTAGATGTTTCCATTCATAAAATCCATCAACAATGATTAAACATCTATTTAAAATGAAATCTTTAAAAGGGTATTTACTATTCATCGTTTCTGATCTAGTATTAAGACGCAGAATATCATCATCAAATCCCCATTTGAACATTTCTAATTCTGTTAAATTTTTATTAGAAATTACAGGAGTTAAAGGTTTATCAAAACCATTAAAAGCTTCTGCATTTTGGAAATTTGATAAATTTGAAATACTCAAATCTAATTTAGATTCTATTTCATTTTTAGACTTACTAATTTTTATATGATAACACATTTAAACAATAATATTAATCAATTCTTCTTTTATAAACTCTTCGATCTCTTTAGTAGTAATCCCTATTGGAGCAAATTCAAAATACCATTTATTAAAAATATCTCTTTGCGCATTATTATAACCCTCATACTCATTTTTCTTCCATTGAATAAACTCAACCCAATCATCGATATCTTGATTAAAGGGATTATGTAGCATAAATAAAAGATCTGGTAAAGAATTAATAAAAAATTCACTCAAATCAGATGGTTCAATCGAATAAAATATATAATCTTCTACAAAATAGATTAAATGAATATTAGTAGAAAATCTATTATTAAATTCCTGAAGATTCAAAGAAACCATTTTGATATTATCTAAATGTTCCTGATCTAACAAACTTACACCTTCAATTGTAATAAAAGGATAATCAAACATTATTTTATAAAATTAAATTTTATTCAAACTCTAAATAGTGTGGATACGTCACATCTTCGTAGACTAAATTAGTAAAAAACTAATATAGACTTATGATCATGAAAAAGACCAAAGAAATCCAAAATTATTTAACTTATATTAAAAAAATACAAGTTTTAAAATATGCTAAAGAATATGGAAATAATGCTATAGCTTATAAATTTTATGGCGTTAAAAAAAGTACGTTTTACAAATGGAAAAAAGCGTATGAAGAACATGGAGAAGAAGGTTTACTTAGAAAAAAACCAATTCCTCGTACTTTTCCTAACCAAATTAAGCAAGAGATTGTAAATAATGTACTAGAGCTTCGAAAAGAGTATAAATTAGGGACTTGGCGAATTAAGTGGTATTTAGAACGTTATCATGATATTCAGATATCAGAATCAAGTGTTTATCGTATTCTAAAGCGTAATAATGTTACTAGGTTAGACAGAAAAGTAACTAGAAGAGCTATGCATAGTATAAGATATGAAAAAGAAACGCCTGGTCATCATGTACAAGTTGATGTTAAATTTCTAATTTTCCATGATGTAAATGGTAATAAAATCAAGCGATTTCAATATACAGCGATTGATGATGCTACTCGAATTAGAGCACTTAAAATCTATGAAAAACATAATCAATTAAGCTCTATTGATTTCATAAATTATGTTGTAGAAAAATTTCCCTTCAGAATTAATACAATTCAAACAGATAACGGACATGAATTTCAATCAAAATTTCATTGGCATATTCAAGATTTAGGTATGATACACCGATTTATAAAGGTAGGTACACCTCAGTTGAATGGGAAAGTTGAACGATCTCATTTAACAGATAAAAAAGAATTTTACCAGCTTTTAAATTACACAGATGATGTGGATTTAAATCAAAAATTAGAGCAATGGGAAAACTTTTATAATTTCAATAGACCTCATGGTTCATTTAAAGGAAAAACACCCTATGAAATACTAAAATCTAAACTAAAATAATTATATTTAAAGTCTACCAGGTGATGAAGTACGACATGTATAGACCAATATCTAATGAGATTGAGCGTCGTTACAATGTTCAGCACGAATCACCACAAATTTTAATAATAAAAGACGGAAAGTGTGTGTATAATGCATCACATCGTAAAATAAAAAATGAAGAAATTCAAAAGCAACTAGATCAACTGGTTAATTTGTAGTATTTTAAGAATAACCTTCTTTATATTTAAAAATTTCCATTTTTAACCGAAAGTATAATTCCCTTTTAGGACTTAATTCTGAATATCTTCTAACTTTTTTTGATATAAGATTAAAAAATGGTCAATAATCATAGCCTAGTTTCTTACTAGCATTATCCATTTTTTTTATTTGCTTATCTCACAGCATCGTCTGTGGAAAATGATAATTTTATGTCTATAACTGCATTATTATTAAAATGTATAAAAAAATTCTACTTGGTTAATCCAAGTAGAATTTTATACTTACATAGTTTATGGTACAATGTCTAAATAAAGTAAATTTTTTAATACCCTTTATTTTGTGTAAATACATTCGAAGCATCAATTGTTGCTTGTGGAATCGGGTAAATTCTTCTTGTAGGAGCAGTTACTGATTTTGCAGTCCTTGCTTCTTCAAATTTTCCGAAACGAATTAATTGTTTTCTTCTTACTAATTCCCAATATGTTTCGAAAGCAATTTCTTTTACTAAAGTAGTCTCATCAAGAGAAGTGATTGCAATACCTGGCGCATTACCAAATAAAGCTTCTCTCGTTCTACTAGTTCTTAGAATATTAATATCTGCTAATGCTGCACTTGTATTTCCTTTACGGAAATAAGCTTCAGCTCGCAATGTATAAATTCCACCTAAACGAAACAAAGAAATATTTACACTACCATTTCCATTGTTTCCAAAACTAGGATCAAACTCATATTTAAATACACGCGCTCCTCTGTTAATTTGATTTTGAGAAAGTACAGCTTGTAAAGGATTATCAAAGTTATATTCTGGAGTAAAATTAACAAGTAAATTGGTGTTTTTTTCCATTTTTAGTTGATTTACTTTTATACGTCCATTTACCATCTCAAAAGATCCATTCGCTAAAATAGTTGGACCATATTGAACACCTGCTTGAATACCTCTATTAAAATGAAACCAAGGTTTTCCCGTACCTTCTACTAAACTTGTAGCAGGAACACTAACATCAGTTCCATCATTCATAAACCAAGTTCCATCTTCATATTGGTAATGTCTGTGAAAACGAGGGTCTTCATGATTTCCATCCCAACTGTGGTAAAACTCTGGTGTCGTTCCTGTAGCATTAGTTCCTCTATTATCTGGAGAAGGTTTTTGTGCACGTTCAACAGGCATATATGCAAAACTGTTTGAACTGTTTCTTAAACTATTTGCAGTTGCTTTTTGTACTACCGCAAATATTAATTCTGTACCGTCATCATTACTAATATCAAAATTACGGAAGAAATTAGATTCTAACTTAAAACGTCCTGAATTGATTATATTTGAAGAATATTCAATTACTTTATCCATATCAGAAACACCACCACTAACAGCACTCTCATTAAAATCGAAAGTGTTGGAGTATCTATTTTTTAAAACAGCTCTGTTCATGTACATATCAGCTAATAAAGCATAAGCTGCTTGTTTAGTGAATCTTCCCATATGTGTAGATTGCTCTCCAATATTTGCTAAATTTGGTATGATACCTTCTACTTCTGTAATTAATTCATCAATGGCTACATCTGCTTTTCTTACCACAATTTCTGCATTTACATCCATTGGATCTCTATATGGAGCTTGTCCGTATAAGTCTAATGTATGATAAGTATAAAATGCTAATAAACCTTTTGCTTCAGCTAAAAATAATTGTTTGTTAGTAACACTACTTTTCTCTATTGCTTGTATTGCTGTTAAAGATTTTGTTATTCCGAAATTTAAATTATCCCAAGCTGATTTTATTTGAGGATTTGAAGCGTCCCAAGTAAACTCAGATAATGCTCTCCATTTTCCACCATCTCCCCAGTCACTTCCTCGTGTAGGTAAAATTGCTTCATCAGTAGAGTATTCTTGTAAACCGAAAACATTTCCGTGATCTACGAAAGTTCCGTCTCCTAATTGTCCATAGGCTGCGGCAATTGCGTTTTCTGGACTTGGTGATTCTGATCCTAATCTTTCATCAACTACTTGCTCTTCTAAATCTGTACAACTTAAAATGCTCACAGAAAGTAATGCGAAAAATAGATAAGATATTTTTATTGTTTTTAATTTCATGATAATAAATTCTGGTATTAAAATTTTAAAGTTGCTCCAACCATAAATGTTTTCGCAGATGGGTAAGTTGCATAATCAATTCCTAATGATTGATTTCCTGATACAGCTTTTGATGTGTCAATCAATGGATCATATCCACTGTAATTTGTGATTGTCCATAAGTTTTGAGCGCTTACATATAAGTTTAAACTTTTTACCCATTTTAATTGCTCAACTCCAAAATTATATCCTAAACGAACATTATTTAAACGTAAGAAATCTGACTTCTCTAAATAAAGTGATGATAATTGCGGTAAATTTTCAGCACTTGCTCCAGAAGTGTAAAAATCTCTTAACAAGTTACGGTCTGATGCTAAATTGTTAATATTTAAATTGAGATTAGTATTATTGACTAAATATCCTCCTGCTTGACCAATAAAAGAGAATGCAAAATCAAACCTTTTATAACGCATATAACTATTAAGCCCGTATGTTACTTTTGGAAGTGGACCTTCGAAAATTTGTCTATCTTCAGTTCCTACTGAACCATTACCATCAGTATCTTCATATATGTATTTACCTTGCTCGTCAATTCCTAAATATTTTAGCATATAAAATGATCCTGCTTGGTATCCATTTTTATAAACATTGGCATAAACACCTGACATTCCTGGACCAGAAATTGCTCCTGAATATATTTCGGAAACTGGTAAGTCTTTTACTTTATTTGATAATGTTGCTGCATTTACGTCTAATGACCACGTAAAATCCTTTTGATCGATAATTTGAGAACCTAAAGTCAATTCAAATCCTTTATTTTCTATTTTTCCATCTACATTTTGCCAAATAGTACTCGTTGGACTTAATGGCCCAGAAGGAATATTTAAAATCGGATCTAAAGTTGTTTTATTATAGTATTCTAACGACCCATATAATTTACTGTTGAATAAACTAAAATCAACTCCAAAATTTGTTTGTTCAACAACCTCCCATTTCAAATCAGGGTTTGCAGTTCTGTTTACCATTACTCCGTTAATCAAATCATTTTGATTATATAACCAATATCCCGCAGAAGAAGATAATGATGAACTCGCTTGCGTTAATTTATTCTGAACTTCTTGGTTACCTGTCTGTCCCCAACTTGCTCTTAATTTTAATTCATTTACAACAGAAGAACCTCTTAAAAATTCTTCTTTATTAATGGCCCAAGCAACTGCTAAAGATGGGAAATAGCCATATTTATTATTTTTTCCAAAACGAGTAGAACCATCCGCGCGTAAAGATGCTGTAAATAAATAGCGACTATCGTAGTTATAATTTACACGTCCAAAGTAAGACTGTAATTCATTTTCTTGTGCGTAACCAGGACTTGGAATAAATGCAGTTCCAGAATAACCAGGATTATTCTCTGGTGCAACACCACTTCCTTGTTCTGCAATATTAGTCAAGCCAAAATAAGTTCCTGAAAATTTAAATTTTTGGTAAGAAAAACCTGCTAATAAATTGATATTATGTCTGTTGAATGTTTTGTCAAAAGTTAAATAATGCTCAACTAAAGTACTCAACGATTCTAAATTACTTTGCGTGTACATTCCTCTCGGCGTTCTATCAGTAATGTTTGGATACATCGTTGTATTACGTTCCGAAGTTGATCTGTCAATACCGTAATTTAATTTATAATTTAATCCAGGAAGAATACGTAAAGTAGCTTCAACATTTCCTAAAACTCTAAATGTATTTGTATGATCATTATACTTACTCAATAAATACATTGGGTTGTAATGAGCGTTCATGTTGAAATTTGTGTAATCACCATTTTTATCAAAAACAGAACGTGTAGGATTAGCCATTAAGGCATGAATAACCAACTGTCCATCTGAACCAGCATTTGAACCATTTGGTAAACCGGTTTCTCTAATATCACTAGCTGTTAAATTGAATTTAACTTTTAAACGTTGATCGTCTAAGAAAGATTCTTCTGCATTTAAACGAGCTGTAGTTCTTCTGAAATTACTTGTTTCAATAATTCCATCTTGATCCATATGAGAAATTGATGCATAGTAGCTTCCTGTATTCGTTTTCTTAGAAAATGAAAAGGCATGATTTTGAGAAGTTGCTGAACGAAACAATACATCTTGCCAATCTGTATTTCCACCATGATCGTAAGAAGGATCTACGGCGTTTCTATACTCATCAGCATTCATCAAGTCTAATTTTTTAATCACATTCGAAACACCGAAGTAAGTATCATACGTAAAAAGTGCATCACCTTTTTTTCCTTGTTTCGTTGTAATTAAAACAACACCATTAGAACCTCTTGCTCCATAGATTGCTGAGGCAGAAGCATCTTTAAGAACAGTTATCGATTCTATATCACTTGTGTTTAGAAAGTTTAATGGATTTTTTGCGCTTGAACTTCCTAAACCAACATTGGGTCCACCAGAACTTACATTTTCATTGCTTAACGGCACACCATCTACAACAAATAAAGGTGTACTACCACTTCGAATAGATCCAACTCCACGAATAGAAACATTCATTCCAGCGCCTGGTTCTCCACTTGTTTGCACAACACGAACACCAGCTACTTTTCCTTGGATTAAGTTATCCACAGAAATGTTCATTCCTTCTTTAAATTGTTCAGATTTTAATTGACTTACAGATCCTGTTAGATCAGATTTTTTCTGAGTACCATATCCAACCAACGTTACTTCTTGTAAAGCATGTTCATCAGAAATACTTGTTTCACTCGAAATATGGATTGTCATTTCTGCCGAATCAATTACAACTTTCTGAATGGTAAATCCTTCTAATTGTACAGTTAAAGTTTGTCCAACCTCTGCCTCAATAGAAAATAAACCGTTCTCATCTGTTATTACTTCTTTTCCAGTTTCTACGATAATAACTTTTGCGCCCGAAACAGCAAATCCGTTCTCGTCTTGTACAATTCCTTTTACAGTAGCATCTGCTGCTTGTATTCCGAAATTAGAATTGTCGTTTAAAACCTTTGCTTCCGCCTTGTTACAATACAAGAAAACAAATGCCAAAGGAATTAGTTTTTTCAGTTTAAAATGTTTAATTTTATGGTACATATTATTAAGTAAAGTATCACATTTACGATGCTTAACTTAGATTCCACTGTTGTTGTCGCAGCAGTGGTTTTTGTTAAGCTAGCTGTTGATTTGTTTTTCGGAATACAAAGTAAGCCTCTACTCTTTAAAAACACTTTAATTTAAAATCATCAAAACATTACCATAAGGTAAAATAATCGATTACATTCCTGAAAATCAAACAGAAAATTTACAATACTATAAAACAGACTTAACAATAACTAAAAATTGTTTGAGAATAAACAATGTAATTTCGGTTCTTATAAAAATTAGAGCAATGAAAAAGACCATTTTATTTAGTTTATACTTACTTCCTTTTAGTTTTTCTTTGGCGCAAACACAAACTTTAGAAGATTTAAAAATCAATGAAATTCAAGTTATTGGTTCGCATAACTCTTATAAGAAAGCTATATTACCAGAGGTTTATAACTATTTATCAGAAAGAGATTCTATGAATTTTTTACCAAGAATTCAGTACGAACATATTCCAATTCCTCAACAATTAGATTTAGGTTTACGAAATCTAGAAATTGATGTTTACGCAGATAGTAAAGGAGGAAAATATGCGCATCCTAAAATTTTAGATTTTGTAAAAACAACTCAGCCTTTCGATCCTGACAAAAAAATGAATAAACCAGGTTATAAAATGATCCATATAACTGATATCGATTATATGACATGGTATTATACACTTGAAGATTGTTTAAAAGATTTAAAAAAGTGGTCTGATGCAAATCCTAATCATACACCTGTATTTATTACATTAGAGCCAAAAGATGGCAAAGAAAATGAATTTAAAACAGAGCCTGAACATTACACAGAAAAATTATTTGATGATTTGGATAATGAATTGAGAAAATATTTAGGAAAAAATAAAATCATCACTCCAGATGATATAAGGGGTTCTTACAAAACTTTAAACGAAGCCATTACCAAAGGAAATTGGCCTAAAGTAAAAGATGTGAAAGGGAAATTTATTTTTGTATTAGATAATAATGGAGCAAACCGAGATTTATATGCAAAAGGACATCCTTCTTTAAAAAACAGAATGATTTTTACAAATTCAACTCCAGGAACAGCAGAATCTGCTATAGTATTTAGAAATGACCCTGAGAAAACAGATGAAATTAAAAATTTAGTAAAACAAGGTTACATTGTCCGCACAAGAGCAGATGCTGATACGATGGAAGCTAGAAGTGAAGACTATTCTCGTTTTGAAAATGCGAAAAAAAGTGGTGCTCAAATCATCACAACAGATTATTATCAACCAAGTAAATTATTCAAATCTAATTTCAAAATTAGTTTCGATGATAATACTTACGAAAGAAAAAATCCTGTTGTAGGAAAGTAAATGATCTTTTTTATATAAGATGTATTGAAATAAAATCCTTGTCAAGTTTCAAAATTTTGACAAGGATTATTCGTTAATCTAAAATCGTAATTTAAAACACAACCTTATCACTGTTTTTCGTTCGTTGAATGAGCTTTTATTGCTTATATATTTTTGATTCTTTTTTCTTTAAAATCAATTTCAAAATGATTTGAAGGTTCACCATTCGATAAATGTGAAAGTATTTTAAACAACATTTTCAATTGTAAGATAAATTGATCTTTCGATTGATTCTCTGCAAATAATTCTTCCAGCACTTTATATTGTTCCAATCGCTCTTTCGGAATATCTCTTTTCGCCAATTCATCTGCCGACTGAAATTTATAGAGATCAAGAATTAAATCGTCAAATGTCCATTTTTTATAATTTTTAGACTGAATTATTTTTCTATTTATTCCTTTGTAACCTAAAAGTAGCAAATCTTCTCCATTCAAGTTTTGTCCTTTTTCTATAAAATCATTCGGCCAATCATTCGGAATCATTCGTAAACGAACTAATTCTTTTAGATGAAAAAGCATTAATTCTCTGTACGATTTAGTTTTCAAAATATCTTTGTTCCAATTTAATTTATTGCTGTCTTTTTGTAAAGCTAAAAACTCTTTTTCATATAATGGAAATAATTCATTAAAACGAGGTACATCATCTAAGATTTGTGTTTCAATTTCCATCTTATCAGCTGATTTTATTGTCAAAATTTTATAAGCCGGAATGTAAGCTGCTAAAGAAGGTACTTGAATATTTACTAAAAAATTGTTTTCTGTTTTTCTACTTCCTGTATCATTAATATGCATATGACCAGCAAAATGAATTTTAATTCCTGCTTCTGAGAAAACTTTTGCAACCTCTTCTTGTGGAACACGTTCCAATTGCCATTTTTGATCTCCCAATAATTTTTCTATTTCTGAAGATGCACCATCATTAAAATCAATCATAGGGTAGTGTGTAAAAGCAATTAGTGTTTTGCTTTTTCTTTTTGCTTCAGCAGTAATATTTTTTACCCATTCTATCAAGTGTTTTTTGTTTGTCAAAACATTGTTATAACCAATACTTGCACCTTTATAATTAGAAGGATTAGATGAATTTTCGTTTAAATTCTTTGGAATATAGGTATTACCATCAATGGCCAATAGCCAAACGTCTTTTATCGGTTCGACAACATAACTTAGGTCAGGAACCGAAAATCCTTTTTCGACTTCATACATCCTTTTAGTATAGTCAGCTGTTATTAAGGCATCATCAAAAGAATAAGAGGAAATTAGATTTTTATTAAATGGTGTACTCCAAAATAAATCATCTTTTTGCGGATAAAATCCAAAATCTTTCAATTCGTTTAAAATTTCTAAATATCCCGACTCAGCAATGTCTTTTGTATAAATTCTTGAAGGTTTTTCTCCTATCATTTCTTTACTATAAATTCCAAATGGTTTTCCATTTTCTCCCATAAAGTCATCTTTTCCTGCATCTTTCCTGAATGGACCTACGGGATCATGATTACCTGTTGTTAAGTAAAATTTCATGTTATATTTGCATTTATACTCTTCCAAAATTTTATGTAAACCTCTGAGATTATATGCTTGCCCATCATCTGAAAAATCGCCTGGCATTGCTACAATTTTTATATTTTTTGATACAATATCATCTAGTGCTACAATAAATGCAAAATAGTTTTCATTAAAAATCCTTGTCGAGTGCAATTGAGATTCCATCGTTCTCAAGATCGTTGCTTTTCCTGTTTTCGGATTGATAATTCCTTTAAAATCATTATCCGAAAAGTTGCCATACAAATCTTGAAAATGAACATCAGAAAGAAAGGCTACTTTAACTTCTTTTTGTTGTGCATTCAATATAGAAAAGAGAAGAATTAAGATAAATAAAATTTGTTTTTTCATGTGTGTAAAACAGCAAAACTAACGTAATATTAAATTCGTTTTATTTGAAATGAAATTTATAACGATAAGTTAATTTGAGTTTTTAGAAATAAGTTTTAATGTTAAAGTCAAAATGACAAAATTTATTTCTGAAAATGATTTAAGTTCTAAGTAATAAGTTTTGAGGATGTAATTCTGCACGTTGAGAGATTCAGTGCCCGTGTTCAGAATGACAGAAAAGAATTACTACCACAGATATACATAGAACTGATATGAAAAAAGAAGAGATAAATCTTTTAATATAGAAGTAGATTTTCAGTTTACTGAATTATTCAATCTTTAGAAAAAAAATAGAAAACCTATTTTTCTATTGTGTTTAAAGAAGCATTTTGATATTACTCTATACCTCAAAATAACAACAGATTGAGATTCTATTTACCAATAATTTAATTAAATCCCACCATATCGTACAAAACTACCTAAAATTAACATCAGTATACTAATAGTTGTTACGGCTATGATATGAAATGTCATCAGAGGAAGTTTTGAATAATCTGATTTTAGACGAGGAAGCACATAAAACTGAGCGCTTATAGCCAATAAGACAATCATAGCAAGGCCTATGAGTTTTTGCGAGACAACACGTTCGATCGGATTTTCGAAATGAAACCAATCACTGATTTTGATGGTATAAATATAGGACATTCTTACTCCTGTAATGACCATGATTAATAAAGCAGGCAGTCCAATACGTTCGTATTTACTTTCAAAAGAAAATAACTTTTCTACTGATTTTTCTTTCCATACTTGCGGTAAAATAACTAAACTTAATATAATATGACCACCTACCCATATTGTAGCGCCTATTAAATGAAAGATTAATAATAAATGTAATTCGTGCATATTTGTTAAGTTAACAGTATTTGGATTTAAGATTTTATACGAGTTTGTTATTTACAACATCATCGTGTTCTTTCCTATGACCTTATTTCACTAAAATCAATTGACTATTTTCTAAAGCCTCTAACTTATGTATAACATTAGGTTCGATAGTTATATAATCACTAGAGCTTAACTCTATTGTTTGGTCATTTTCATCAGAATACACCACTTTTCCAGTAACACATAAAAGCAGAGCAGCTATTTTTGTGGTATGCTCTTTTAAAATATTATTTTCCAATAATTGAATTGATGTTACATTACTCGATTCTCCTTTGAAAATACTTACCGCACTGACACCCTTATCATTCGCATGAATGCTATTTAAACATGACAATTTATCCATCGTGAATTATTTTATCATCTAAATTTATTTCAAATCCATCAAATATTCTACTCAATTCTATGTATATTTTCTTATTTATATTCATTAATGATTAATCATTATAGATTGCTTCTAAAGAGGTTGTTTCGTGTTATTCTCTTTATTTTTATGTTATCAGCAGTAGTAGTTTAATTTTTGATAAAAATTCAGGAGAATTGATATATACGCATGATCCAAAGGATAAAAACTTTGGAGAAAAAGTTGTTAGAGCAAACTATGATATAGATGTCTGATCAATTTTAGATTACCTACAAAATATTCGTTTTTTTTTGTAAGCTTAATTTGTGCTTTTCTACGAGTAACAGGTTTTATGACATGATGGAGAAGAAGGAAAAGAAGGAAAAAAACATAAGTGTTATATTACTTCAATTTTAATCCATCTAACTAATAACTCTTGAGGGTTTAAATTTCGAATGATGGTCATTTTTGAGTTGATTTGATTGCCCAAAACATGAATAATGGTTGTAAAAATAATCTTGCTAAACGCTTTTGATCCGTATCTAGACCAAATCCATTTCTATGATTTTTATATTGAGCCCAATTTCCAGGAAATACAGCAGTGAAAAAAACAGCTGTTATTTTTCCAACAAACTCTTTTTTTTCTTTTGGAGCTAAAATAACAGCGCTTCCTAAAGCAATTTCGGAAATTCCTGAATATACCACAGTATCATCTTTATCTAAGGGCACCCAATTAGGAACTTGAGCTTTAAACTCTTTTCTCGCAATTGTTAAATGGGTAATACCCGCTACCACTAAAAAAGCACCTAGGCTATAACGAGCTATATTTTGTTTCGTTTTCTTTTTCATAATTATATTTATTTAATATTTACCATTCAATTAGATTAGATATTCTTTCTGATTGTAGTTATAAAATTTACTTTTTGATTATTTAGTTGGTCGATCAAAACCAAAGGTTTCTAAGCGACTATCTTTTTGGTTAAGAATGATATTTTTTAAAACTTGAGCTGCAACCATCGAAAATGTAATTCCATTTCCTCCATAACCTAATGCAAATAATGTTCGATCACCTTTTTTCCATGGTCCCATATAAGGTAAACCATCATTTGTGGAGCTAAAAGTTCCGCACCAAGCCATTTCGGTATTGAATTCAATTTCTGGATATAATCGACTAAATTTACGTTCAAGAGTTTTGATTTTTGTTCGAAGTAAATCATCTCTTTTATCAGGATTTTGAAAATCTTCATCTTCACCACCAACGATCAATCGATTATCTTTTGTTGTTCGCATATAAAGATATGGTTCTGCTGTCTCCCATATTAAGCTACGATTTGGCCAAACCATTTTTTCATCAATGGGAGCCGAACAAATCGCGTAAGTAGATAATAAATTCATTACTTTTTTAGGTAGAAATTGACCTGCTTCAAAACCAGTTGCAACAATTACATACTTGCACGAAATAGTATGTCCATGCTCCGTCAATAGTTCGCAATTGTTTTTATTTTCGTTTATTTTTTCCACTTTTGTATGGGTGAAAATCTGTAATTGATGTTTTTCTTGATGATACTTTAATAAATTGATAGCGCCTTTATATGCATCCATCTGAGCAGAAGTATCATTTTGCAATGCTGCAATTCCATCAATATTTTGGTAAGTTTTCAATTGCTTAGCATCTAAATACTTCACAGGCAAACCGACTTCTGTTCTTATTGCATATTCTTCGTCTAACAATTTTACACCGTGCTGATTACTCGCTAATAAAACTGTAGGAACACGAGTAAAATCAGCATCAATATTAGTTTTTTTGAATATATTTTCTATATCTGTAATAGATTCCAAGCAATTGAAATAAGCATCAATAGCAATTTTTTCGGGAACAATATTTATTAATTTACTTAATGGGGTATCAATTTCGTATTGCAATTGAGCAGTACTTGCTGCAGAACTTCCTGTAGAAATTGTTCGTTTATCGATAAGAGCACATTCTATACCTGCTTCACATAATTCGTGCGCAACTAAAGCTCCTGTAATTCCAGATCCTATGATGGCAACATCTATTTTATAATTTTTGCGAAGAGGATGATATAAGTCGAAAAATTCGTTTTTAACAATCCAAAAAGGTAATCCAGAATGTAAATCCATATTATTTAGTTGTGTGGTTTAAAAAACATACACTAAAATCGAGCCAATAATTTATTTATCAATTGTTTATCCGAATAAATAATCATATAAAATCTTTAAAATTCTGATTAATGGCTTGATGCTTACAGTGAAATAATCAATACAATTACAAAAAATTATTTATTATGGCGAAAATTAAATATAAAAGATTATACCATACATTATATAGATTAGGTAATAAAATGGATCAGTTAGTAATTTTTTTTACATGCTTTTAACTGAGCTAAGTTTTACGAAGTACGAGAACTCGAAGAACCAAAGTTCATGAATTTAGAAAGGAGCAAGGAACTTTTTTAGATTGTTAAATTAATTAAAAAACAAAAGCAAAAAGCTTTTGGTGAATTAAATAGAGTAGAAGTTCAATTCTCCCTTCAACCACCTTCAACTAAATCAGTTGTTGCACAGTTCAAAAAAAAACCTCCTTAAAATCCTTTTTAAAGAGGTTACTATTTATATTATTTTTTGTGCCTAAAATCGAAGTTGTGCACAGGTTGTAAGCTTCCCCAAAATTAGTGTCATTTATAATTATAGTTTATAAATTTATAAAACTATGAAGAACAGTAAATATTCGGAAGTTCAGATTATCAAGATCTTATCTGAACAAAATTTTGGAAAAACGGTCAATGAAATTTGTCGTGATCATGGAATTAGTCAACCTACTTTTTATAATTGGAAGAGTAAATATGGTGGGTTGGACGTTCAACACCTCACTAAAATGAAGGAAATGGAGAAAGAACTCTCTCAGTACAAAAAGATTGTAGCAGAACTAACGCTAGAAAATGTTGTGATGAAAGATGTGATTTCAAAAAAGCTTTAACGCCTTCTGAGAAACGAGAACTGGTCACTTATTGCAGCTCACAATACGCAATGAGTACTCGTAAGGCGTGTAAAGTTTTCCTCATTTCCAGTTCGGTTTATTTTTATAAAAAGAAACCCAATAATGAGGATGATAAAATTAGGGAAGAATTAGTTTTGCTTTCAGAACAGCACTACACATGGGGATTTTGGATGATGTATCACAGGCTGAGAAATCGTGGATTTGGATGGAATCATAAACGAGTTTACAGAATCTATACCTCTCTGAAATTAAATCTTAGAAGTAAACGTAAAAAACGTCTTCCAGCAAGAGTAAAAGAGCCTTTATTGCGACCAATTTACCCAAATGTAACTTGGAGTATGGATTTTATGCACGACACCTTAGAGTCTGGTAAAAAAGTAAGAAGTTTGAATATTATAGATGACTTTAATAGAGAAATTTTAACCATTACAATTGACACAAGTTTACCTTCATCAAAGGTCATTTCACAGCTAAAGCAACTTGTAGAATGGCGAGGAAAACCTGATAAAATAAGAGTAGATAATGGACCAGAATTTATTGCAGAAAAATTAAAAATTTGGTGTCTATCAAATCAGATTGTTCTACAATATATTCAACCAGGAAAACCAACTCAAAACTCATTAGTAGAAAGATTTAACAGAACTTTTCGAACAGAATTTTTAAACGTTGGCTTCAAACCAAAAATGGGGCAAGATGTCCACTAGGTTTTATATTTAATTGATTTTTAGTGAATTAATTTTAATCATGTCAAAAGGTGGTATATCTAGGTCAATTATAAAATCATACTCTCCATGCATATTAACGTGCTGCCAAGTCATTATTGAACTGCTTTTCATTAATTCTATGTTTTTCTGTACTTCATCTTCCTCTTCAATTTCAGATAATTTATTTGATATAAAAAGGTAATTCCACAAGATGATTGCATTTTGGATCAAATGCCTACATGCTACTACAATTTCTTGTTCTTCTTTAGTTTCATATTTAAACTCCTGATTATTTCCAAAAAAGACAGCTTTAGCAAATAAGTGTGAAAGTTCAATTTTATTTAATTGCTTTTCAATATTTTGTCGTAGATGGGTCTCATCGAAATATCTTAATAAAAAAATAGTTTTATGAATTCGTCCTATTTCTTTTATTGCTTTGTGAAGAGGATGTTGTTTTGCATATGAACTTAATCTCTTTAAAATAATAGAAGCTTTTGTTTCTCCCAATTTAATTGAACATAATAACCTTAGAATATTTTCCCATTGATCTGATATCATTGATTCATCAATATACATACTCTTTGATGGAAGAATTTTGTAGCCTTTATTTTCATATATGTTTCTTGGAACCTCCTTAAAAGTATATAATAGCTGGTCATTATAGTTTTTAATTCTTGGAGCGAATAAAATCCCCAACGAATTACATTGGATATCCCCCTAAATTTTCCAGTATAAGTTAAGCTACATATTTTAAAAATTG